>NZ_DBHLAR010000005.1:0-294091 GCF_057314075.1 Aggregatibacter sp.
GGATGCCGAGATCAAAACCCGGTGCCTTACCGCTTGGCGATACCCCAACTACTATATTGATATCAATGAAATAAATGGTGCGGGACGAGGGACTTGAACCCACACACCTCGCGGCGCCGGAACCTAAATCCGGTGCGTCTACCAATTTCGCCAGTCCCGCAAATATGGTGGCTATGACGGGATTCGAACCTGTGACCCCAACATTATGAGTGTTGTGCTCTAACCAACTGAGCTACATAGCCATTTATTTACAATCATCTCATTGACTTTGCGGGGCGTATTATGCGGATATTGCCCCTACTCGTCAACCATTTTTTTGGGAAAATAAATAAAATTAGATCATTCGAATAGAGATTAAACAAATCGCATTAATTTTATTCAACGCTTAGTTTACACCTCACTCAATCTCGATCACTTTTAGTCGCTCCGGCACTCAAAAATATTCTTTTTGAAGACCGCACTTTGAAGACCGCACTTTCATCTCGAAAACTTATTCTTCAATTAAACGACGCAATAAACTGCCGTCAAACAACGCACGTTTCACTAAGGCAAACGCCCCTATCACATCTTCATTGGTGAGCTCTGATGCGACTAATGGCGTGTTTTGAACAAACGCCGGTAAGGCATGGCTTTCCAACGTGCGACGAATAGCCGCAAATAAGACGTTTTTTGCCTGCGTAATTTCACCGGAAATCACGATTTTTTCCGGATTAAACATATTTACGCTCATTGCCAACACACGCCCGATTTGCGTACCAACGTGTTCGATGAGTTCTGTGGCTACCGCATCTTGCTTATTGCTGGCTTTGCAAATGGCTTCAATGTCATGAGCTTCTAAAGAAAGCCATTTACTTTGGTAACCATCTTCCAATAGCTCCGACATTTTATTTTCAATCGCCGAATTGCTGACCACCGTTTCCAAGCAACCCACATTACCGCACATACAACGTTTTCCTAACGGATCCACCTGAATATGCCCAATTTCGCCCACATTCTTTTTATAGCCGGAAAAGAGTTCGTGATTAATCACAATTCCCGCACCAACACCGCGATGAATACGCAATAGCAACGAATCGTAACAATCTTTGGTTACACCAAAATAATGCTCCGCAAGGGCTAAACTACGCACATCATGTCCGATATAGGTAGGTAAATTGAAACGTTCGGCAACGTGATTTGCCAAGTCCCAAGGCGCAGTTAATTCAAAGTGCGGAACCTGTTCAATCATGTTGCTTTTCGTATCCACAAAGCCGGGAACCGTGATACCAATCGCAATAAATTCACTGCCACGTTTTTGGTTTTCTTGAATAAATTCATCCAAGCGTTGAAATAAAAACTGTTCAAATGCTTGTGGCGTAGGATAATTCTCAAGCGTAAAGACGGATTTATTCACTAATTTAGCGGATAAATCCATAATGGCTAAAGTTAAATGTTCCCGCCCGATACCCACTAAAATCGCACGAAAATGTTTATGCTCTGCCACAATCGAGGTTGCCCGACGCCCACCGGTCGATTCTTGTTGTTCTACTTCTTTAATTAAACCGCGAGCAAGTAAATGGCGGGTAATTTTAGTCACACTGGCCGGAGCAAGTTGGCTCATTTCAGAAATTTGAATACGGGAAATCGGGCCTTTCTGATCGATAAGCTTATACACCACTGCGCTATTCATTTGTTTCACTAAATCAACGTTCGCGATTTGAGGACTTTCTCGCATTTTTTTCTCCCGCAAAAGTAAGTTGAGTGATTTAAACGGCATTTAAACACATTCGGAACGACTATTCATCGTCCATGCCTAAGGCTTTGGAAAAGGTTTGCAGACCCACCGCATTACCGTTTTTCACCATGGTTTGCATGGCTTTTGTCGGCGCATGAATTAATTTATTCATTAATTTATAACTTAATTCTTGTAGCACTTGTTCCGCCTCTTCGCCTTGTTGTAAGGAAGCGATCGCTTTTTCCAGTAAATCTTGGCGAGTCAACTCCGCCTCTTCCCGATAGCGACGAATCAAATTAGAAAACTGATGGACCTTCAACCATGCAAAGAAATCCGCGCATTCTGCCTGAATAATTTCCTTTGCCTGCTCAGAGGCTTGTTCCCGTTGGCTTAAATTATGCTGAATGATATTTTGTAAATCATCCACCGTATAATGATAAACACTGTCTAATTCTGCCGCACTTTCTTCAATGTCACGCGGCACGGCAATATCCACCAACAGCATCGGACGATAGCGGCGCATGATTTGCGCCTTTTCAACCATGTTGCGGCTTATCAAAATATGCGGACTACCGGTAGAGCTAATCACAATATCCGCTTGATCTAAGCCCTGCTGTAACTGTTCTAATGGCAGGATTTGAATATTCGCTGTTGTATCCAATTTCTCCACGAGGGCTTCGGCGCGGGTTAAAGTGCGGTTGGAAATCACCATGTTTTTTACGCCGTGACGCAATAAATGACGACAAACCAATTCAATGGTTTCCCCTGCACCTACTAATAAAATGGTTAATTCGCTCAGCGATTCAAAAATTTGGCGCGCTAAACTGCAAGCAGCGTATGCCACAGATACCGCACTTTCACCAATATTGGTTTCCGTACGCACGCGTTTTGCCGTGGAAAATGTTTTTTGAAATAAACGGGATAATTCGCCGGAAATGGCTTGCTGTTCTTGTTGATAGTGCTGCTCGCTCATTTGGTAAGCTTGCTTCACTTGCCCCAAAATTTGCGGCTCACCTAAAATCAATGAATCTAAACCACACGCCACTTCCATCAAATGATTGACGGCCGGCAGGTTTTCATAAGTGTAAAGGCAACGCTGAAGCTCGGCTAAGTCCAGTTGATGAATTTCGGCAAACCATTGTATGGCTTGGCGAATCCAATGTTGCGTGTCTTGTGGCGGGACGGTTTTGTTGTGCAGATAAACTTCAGTTCGGTTACAAGTGGATAAAATCACCGCACTTTCGGCTAATTCAATTTGCCGAATATGACGCAACGCAAAAGCACGTTTTTCGTCAGAAAAAGCGACTTTTTCCCTTAAGGCAACAGAGGCGGTTTTGTGATTAATACCAAGAACTAAAATCGTCATAAAAAATACATGAAAAATGACCGCACTTTATTATGTTGACACAACAAATACGGCAACATTTATCCCACTAAAATAGAAAAAATAGACATAAAAACGGGCTATATTCTAGCTGAATTGCCCCTGCTTGGGCAAATTAGCGCAAGAAAAAAGCCATTAATCTGTAATTTTATTGCGAATCATCAAATTTCTAAAACGTATCTTTTGCTTGGCGTAATTGGGTAAATTGCGCCAAATTGGTTGCTGTTAAAAACGGATTAATGTGTTTTTCCAAGCCGATCGTGGTGGGCAGGCTTGGTTTATTTTCAGCCCGTAACTGCGCCACCAAAACGCGATGATTTTCCACCGCACTTTTGTTTGCCCAAACACTTTGCACAAACGCTAAATTACTTAACGTATATTCATGCCCCGGGCAAACAATGGTGTCATCAGGTAACGCCGCAAAACGCTGCATGGTGGCGAACATTTGCGCGTAATCACCGGTAAACACCCGTCCGCAACCGGCGGAGAATAAGGCATCACCACAAAACAAATGCCCATCCACCCAATAACTCACATGCTGCGCCGTATGCCCACCGCTGGGCAATACTTGAATTCGATAATGTTCGGTGGTAAGGTCGCCTTCATTCACTACCTGCGTCAGCCCATGTTCAGCGCACTCTGCCGGACCATAAATTGGGATTTGTGGAAAACGTTGTTTAAACGCCGCAACACCGTTCGTATGATCTGCGTGATTATGCGTGAGCAACAACGCTTCAACGGAAAAATGTTGTTCTTCCAGAAAATGAAACAGACTGTCGGTTTCGGGCAAATCAACAATGAGCAACGGTAAATTTTCCCGTGCATAAAGCCAAATATAATTATCGTTTAACGCAGGAATCGGAATTAACATAGGACCTCGGAGTTACCATGATGTGGCGTGCTAAATATGAAAAGTCACTGGCGATGCCCAACGGTTGGCTAGAATTGCCAAATGGGCGCGCTTATTGTAACGCATTAAATGCGTATTTTGCCCCTTGGTTTACAAAAATTTGTGGTTATCAGATTCTGAAAATTGGCGAACTTAGCGCAGAAATTCAATGTGATTTGCCCTTGCGCCACCAAATTAGCCTCAGCGAAAAAATCACGGAAAATTTGACCGCACTTTTAAACGATCATCATTCCGTGATACAAGCCAAGCTCACCGAACTCCCTTTTATTCAACAGCAGTTGAATGCTTGTGTGTTGGCGAATACGTTAAATTTTGTCCAAGATCCCCACCAAGTATTGCGCGAAACCCACCGCGTACTCACCGATGACGGCTACTTGTTCCTCAGTGTGTTTAATCCGCTTAATGGCCTCTTTTTTAAATTAAAAACAGGCGACTTTCCCGCGCGTCATTATTGCCTTTGGCGGATCATTGATTGGTTGGAATTGCTCAACTTTGATATTTTGGAACAGCGGAACTTAGCGCTTTCCACTAAAACCGCCGGTTGGTTTGCGCCGCTGACGGTTATCGTGGCGCAAAAACGCACCTACCCGTTAACGCTTAATCCGCAAAAAGTGCGGTCAAAAATCCCGTCGTTTTTACAACCGGCAGAAGCGTTGAAACAAGCGGAAGATCTCTAGTCTTTGAAGAAAAAATAACGGTCAGAAATAAATCTATTTCTGACCGTTCACATTCATAGCGAAGAAAAAATTAATCTTCTTTACCTAAAATCTGGTTAATCTCACTTTTATATAATACCGCTTTAGCCCCATAAACTGCTTGTACGCCACCACCGACTTCTAATACTTCAACGGCGCCTAACGCTTTTAAGCGTGGTTTATCCACTAATTTGACGTCTTTCACCGCGACCCGTAAACGGGTAATGCACGCATCCACATTTTCAATATTCTCTGCGCTACCTAGGGCATTGATGATCTCGTGGGCGTTTTCCGTCAAAGAAGAGGTTTGTTGTTCCACGTTGTCTTCTTGCTCTTCTGCACGTCCCGGGGTCATCACATTAAATTGGGTAATTAAGAAACGGAAACTGAAATAATACAACGCCGCCCAACATACGCCGACCCAAATTACCGTAAACCAGTGGGTATTTTCATTGCCTTGTAAGATCCCAAACAACAGGAAGTCAATAAATCCGCCGGAGAACGTGTTACCGATGGAAATATTCAAAATGTCGGCAATATAGAAGGAAACGCCGTCTAAAAAGGCGTGAAAAACATACAACCAAGGCGCAACAAATAAGAACATAAATTCGATAGGTTCGGTGATCCCCGTAATAAAAGAGGTCAGCGCCGCACCGAGGAATAACCCGCCAATGGCTTTACGGCGCGCTTTCGGCACGCAGTGATACATGGCTAAACAGGCTGCCGGTAAACCGAACATCATCGTGTCAAAACGGCCTGCAAAGAAACGCGTGCCTTCAGTAAATAAACCTTGGTGATTCGGATCCGCCAATTGAGCAAAAAAGATTTTTTGCGCCCCAACAATGGTTTCACCATTCACAATTTCCGTACCGCCTAATTCAGTGTACCAAAATAAAGGATAAATCATGTGGTGCAAACCTACCGCACCACATAAGCGCATAAGGAAGCCATAAAAGAATGTTCCGATTGCACCCATGGAAGCAATATGTTCACCGGCAGACAACAACCAATTTTGAAATGTCGGCCAAATTAAAAAGAAGATGGCACCGACAAAAATCGCCGCAAAGGAAGTGACAATCGGCACAAAACGTGAACCGCCGAAGAAACCTAAAATTTGAGGCAATTGAATATTATGATATTTATTGTGCAGTTTGACGGTAATCAACCCCATCACCAAAGCACCGATCACGCCCGTGTCAATTCCTTTCGTTTCTGGTGAAAATAGCGGAATCAATGCCGCAATCGTACCGGTCATGATCAAATAGCCGACGGTTGCCGCCAACGCCGCAACCCCTTTATCCCGTTTGGCTAAACCAATGCCCAAACCGATACAAAGCAATAATGCCAAATTACCGAACACTACCGAACCGGCAGCTGACATGATCTGAAAAACGCCTTGTAAAACCGGATGATCCAATAATGGATAGGCTTGCACGGTGGCTTTATTAGATAGTGCGCCACCAATCCCTAGTAGCAAACCGGCTGCAGGTAAAATGGCAATCGGCAACATAAATGCCTTACCGACCTGTTGAAGCTGTTTAAACATAAGTTTTCTCCTTAATTTACGACATGGTTTATGTCCAAATGCCCACTTGCCAAACCTAGTGTATTCCATTCAAAGGCAAAGTGTTTTGTGGAATATTACTTCAATACGTCAGTAAAAAATATGATGAAGATCGCATTTTAAAAAGAAAACCTGTTTTCTGATTAACGCCCTGTTTTAGATAAAAAATCAGCACCGAAGTGCCGATAATATTCATTTATTCTTGTATATTATGTCGTAATAACAGGAATATCTTCCGTTGAGGGATTATTCATCACATATGCATACTTTTTTACGCCGCCGCGTTCGTTTTGTAAAGCTCGCTGGTTAAGAGCTCTTGTCCGTTAGTGGCGATTAAATAGAAATTTTAGGCGTCACTAAATGTATAAAAAAAAGCCTGTATATCGCAACAGTTAAGCGGAAGAATATGCTAAAATGCCGCCTTCATTTTAGGCAAAGCAACGCTAAACGAGAACACATGATGGCAGGCATTTATCCACTGAACGGGAGTCTTCAATATTACGCATGGGGTGGTAACCAGTATCTTCCGGACTTCTTGCATATTACAAAAACGCAAGCGCATTATGCCGAATATTGGCTTGGCTCACACCCTTCTTCGCCATCACAGTTAATCACCGCCGATGGCGAACTGTCGTTACTGGATTTTTTACAACAAAATCCCACCGCACTTGGTCGTCAAAACCGTCAATTATTGGGTAACAATTTGCCTTATTTACTGAAAATTTTAGACGTTGCGAATCCCCTTTCTATTCAGTTACACCCAACCAAAGAACAAGCTGAAATTGGCTTTGCGCAAGAAAATGCAGCAGGCATTGCGTTGAACGATCCTAAACGCACTTATAAAGATGATAACCATAAGCCGGAAATGATGATTGCTTTGTCCGATTTTTGGCTTTTACATGGTTTTAAATGCAGAGCCGACATTCTTGATACGCTACGCCAACGCCCATCACTTGCGGAACTGGCAACAAAATTGGCCTCACAGAGTTTAGCGGATTTTTATGCGGATATTATGTTGGCAAAACAGGAACAGCTGGCACAATGGCTGTTGCCGATCATTGATGCGCAACAAAAGGCTTACGAGCAAAACCAGCTTGCCATGCAAAATCCGGATTACTGGGTGCTTTACACATTACACGCCATGAAGATTTCCCGAGACCGGTTAGATGCCGGCTTAATGAGTTTCTACCTGTTCAATATTGTGAATTTGCAGGTTGGCGAAGGGATTTTCCAAGCCGCCGGCGTGCCGCACGCTTATTTACGCGGACAAAATATTGAACTAATGGCCTGTTCCGACAACGTGATCCGTGGCGGTTTAACGCCGAAACACGTTGATATCGAACAATTGCTGAAAATCATTGATTGTAGCGAAATCGACCCTCAAATCATCGCGCCGGCACCTCAAAATCAGGTTTACATCTACCCGACGCCCATTGCCGATTTTGCTTTGAGCAATATGCCTTATGCTAAAAACACCGAAATTTCCGACCGCACTTTAAACGGCACGATTCTCTTAGTCATGGCAGGCGAAATGACATTGGAAGCCACACAACAAAAACTCACTTTAAAACAAGGACAAGCGGCGTTTATTGAAGCTGACACAGACTATCGCGTGCATGGCATGCAAGAAGGCTATGCCGTGCTGGCCGGATTACCGATTTAACATCGTTTTCATGAAAGAAATACTTAACAACGATTTTTATGACCTCTGATTACATCACAAAAATAGGAACAACAATGACTCAACAAACGTTTATTCCCGGCAAAGATGCCGCTCTTGAGGAAAGTATTGAAAAATTCCAGCAAAAACTGACCGCACTTGGCTTTAATATTGAAGAAGCCTCGTGGTTAAACCCGGTGCCGAACGTGTGGTCGGTACACATCCGTGATAAAGACTGCCCACAGTGTTTCTCTAACGGCAAAGGCGCCAGTAAGAAAGCCGCATTAGCATCAGCACTCGGCGAATATTTTGAACGTCTTTCCACTAACTATTTCTGGACGGATTTCTATTTAGGACAAGACATTGCCAATGGCGATTTTGTGCACTATCCGAACGAAAAATGGTTTCCGATTGAAGACGAGGCGTTGTTGCCACAAGGCATTTTAGACGATCGTTTATTCGAACATTTCGATCCAAATCAGGAGCTGACACCAGAACTTTTGGTAGATTTGCAATCAGGCAACTATGAGCGTGGCATTGTTGCTTTGCCTTATGTGCGTCAATCAGACCAGCAAACGGTTTATATTCCACAAAGCATCATTTCTAATCTCTACGTCTCCAATGGGATGTCCGCCGGAAACAGCCAATTTGAAGCGCGCGTGCAGGGATTATCGGAAGTGTTTGAGCGCTATGTGAAAAATAAAATCATCGCAGAAGCCATTAGTTTGCCATTAATTCCGCAAGAGGTGATGGCACGTTATCCATCGATTCAAGCCGCGATTGACAAGCTGGAACAGGAAGGCTTCCCGATTTTGGCATATGATGCTTCTCTTGGTGGAAAATACCCGGTGATTTGCGTCATTTTGCTTAATCCAACCAACGGCACTTGCTTTGCCTCTTTCGGGGCACATCCAAAATTCCAAGTGGCGTTAGAGCGCACCGTGACTGAACTGCTGCAAGGTCGTAGCTTAAAAGATTTGGATGTTTTTTCTCCGCCATCCTTCAACAATGACGATGTTGCCGAACACGCCAATTTGGAAACCCATTTTATTGATTCCAGCGGTTTAATTTCATGGGATTTATTCAAAGAAACACCGGATTATGAGTTCGCCGATTGGAATTTCTCCGGCAAAGATACCCATGAAGAATACGACAATCTGATGGCGATTTTCCGTGCAGAAAAGAAAGACGTTTACATCATGGACTATAACCATTTAGGTGTTTATGCCTGCCGCATTATCGTGCCGGGCATGTCCGATATTTATCCGGCAGACGACTTAATTTACGCCAACAGCAACATGGGCATGGACTGGCGCGAAATCCTGTTAGATTTACCGCACTTCCACCACGCCCCAGAAACCTACCAAGAATTATTGGATGAACTGGATGAGCAAGGCATTGATGATGCTACCCGCGTGCGTGAATTTATCGGCATCGTGGCACCAAAAGCCAGTGGTTGGACAACCTTGCGCATTGGTGAATTAAAATCCATGCTTTATCTTGCCTTGGGCGACTTGGAAATGGCACTAGATTGGGCGAACTGGGCCTATAACATGAACAGTTCCGTGTTCACGGCAGAACGTGCCAACTATTATCGTTGCTTAATCAGCAGCCTTGAATTGTTTATGGATAGCCAACGTGATCCGCAGCAATATCGCATGGTGTTCGAAAAAATGTATGGCAAAGAGGCTGTTGCATTTGCGTGGAGCGCGATTCAAGGTGGCAATCCGTTCTATAACCTGCCAGCCAGTGATGAAACCCTTGCAAACTTTAGCGAACATCAAAAATTATTGGCGGCTTATGCGAAATTGCAAAAGGCAAAACGTGAAAATTGGCAGTAAAGTGCGGTTATTTAAAAAAATGTTTTTGAAGGGCGAAAAATATTCGCCCTTTTATTTTCCGAAAAATTTTCGTTCTGTGATCTAACACATAGAAATAGAAAGCGGTTCAAGCTATGATTTAACCAATGTTTCACATAAATTAGAGGAGGTTATTTATGCAAACTTGGACAGCTGAAATGTGGCAAGCCGCGTTAATCGGTTTGGTGCTTGGTTTTATTATTGGTTATTTCTTGTTACGACTCATAAAAGAGTCTGCTAAAAAACAAGTAAAAACCGAAGCAGAATTGCGTGTTGCAAAAGAGCAATTAGAAAGCCAAAAACAACAATTGGAAAAACATTTTGCGGAAAGCGCCGATTTGTTGAAATCTCTCGCACAAGATTATCAAAAACTGTACCAACATCTTGCTCGCTCCTCGACTCAACTACTGCCTGAATTGAATGACAGCACCTTGTTTCAACATAGTTTACCGGATGAAAAAGGCAACGTTTCTCCGTCTAAAACGGAAGATCCACCGAAAGACTATTCCGAAGGTTCTTCAGGTTTATTCAAAGCGGAAAGATAATTCAACAAACGCCCTTCAATTGAAGGGCATTTTATTGTTTTATATTTATTTAAAAAACGCACCGCACTTTTTTTTCCTCATGAATTAAATAAAAAAACTGAGAACATTCAACCATTTTATTTGTCATAGTCATCACCGAAACTCATTGAGATTTCGTTTTTTATTTTTTGATTGGAGAACATTTAATGAAAAAACGTCATTTTGTTTTAACCGGTATTGCTCTCGGATTAAGCATTTTAACAACCCCAATGATGAGCCAAGCAGAAACACCTGTTTCCATCATAGCGGGACAACAACTCCCAAGCTTGGCACCGATGTTAGAAAAAGTATTACCTTCCGTTGTCTCTATTTCCGTTGAAGGAAAACAAAAAGACAATACTGCCCAAATGGATGATGATATTCCGGAAGAATTTAAATTTTTCTTTGGTCCGGATATGTTCGATCGCAATCGCGCACCGCGTAATTTCAAAGGTATTGGTTCCGGCGCCATTATTAATGCGGAAAAAGGGTATGTCTTAACAAACAACCACGTGATTAAAGATGCCGACAAAATTACCGTGCAATTACACGATGGCCGCGAATTTAAAGCGAAAGTGATCGGTGCTGACGAAATGTCTGATGTGGCATTGATTCAAGTAGAAAATCCGAAAAATTTGACCGCACTTAAACTCGCCGATTCCGATAAATTACGCGTAGGCGATTTCACGGTTGCTATTGGTAACCCGTTCGGTTTAGGACAAACCGTAACCTCCGGTATCGTATCTGCTTTAGGTCGCTCTATGGGTTCTGACAGCGGCACATACGAAAACTATATTCAAACCGATGCGGCAGTAAACCGTGGTAACTCCGGTGGTCCGCTCGTCAATTTAAACGGAGAACTCATTGGTATTAATACCGCCATTATCTCCCCAAGTGGCGGCAATGCGGGTATTGCGTTTGCGATTCCGAGCAACATGGCGAACAATCTAATACAACAAATTCTTGAATTTGGTGAAGTTCGCCGCGGTATGTTAGGTATCAAGGGCGGAGAATTAAATGCCGATTTAGCTCAAGCCTTTGATATCGAAGCGAAAAAAGGTGCTTTCGTAAGCGAAGTAATGCCGGGTTCTGCTGCCGATAAAGCCGGCTTAAAAGCCGGTGATGTCATCACTGCCATGAACGGACAAGCGATTTCTAGCTTTGCGGAAATGCGTGCCAAAATCGCTACCTCCGGCGCAGGTAAACAAATTGAGCTGACCTATTTACGCGATGGCAAATCCAATACCGCCAAAGTTACGTTACAATCAGACGAGCAAACCCAAACCACCGCCAACAGCCTATTACCGGCATTGGATGGCGCAGAATTGAATAACTACGATGAAAAAGGCGTGAAAGGCGTGTCTATTGGAAAAATCAAACCAAATTCTTTAGCAGAACAACGTGGTTTGAAAAATGGCGATGTCATCATTGGCATTAACCGCCAAAAAGTCGAAAACTTAGGTCAATTGCGCAAAGCGTTAGACAGTAAACCATCTGCCATTGCGTTAAATATCGTCCGTGGTGACAGCAATTTTTATTTGTTAGTGCAGTAAAGCATCTACCTTAAAAACAAAAAAGGCGAATTAATTTCGCCTTTTTTTATAAAAACACTGAGAAAAATGACCGCACTTTTACTCGCCGGATAACATAAAACTTTCCCGTAATTGCTGTAATTGATCACGTACGGCGGCGGCTTTTTCAAATTCCAAATCTTGTGCAAACTTATACATTTGCTGTTCCAATTTCTTGATTTGTTGTTGATATTCTTTCGGTGATGTGGGCACGGCATAAAGTGCGGTCGGTTCTGCCACCATTTTTCCGCGTTGTTTATTGGCTTTCGCTTTTTGATTGGCGCCCTGACCGATATCTAACAATTCGCCCACTTTTTTATTTAACGCCTGTGGCACAATGCCGTGATCTTCATTGTATTTCGTTTGTTTTTCACGGCGGCGATTGGTTTCCGTAATGGCTTTTTCCATAGACTTGGTGATGCTGTCCGCATACAAAATCGCTTTACCATTCAAGTTTCGCGCGGCACGTCCGATGGTTTGAATTAAAGAACGTTCGGAGCGTAAAAAGCCCTCTTTATCTGCATCTAAAATCGCCACGAGGGACACTTCGGGAATATCCAAGCCTTCCCGTAATAAGTTAATTCCGACCAACACATCAAATTCGCCTAAGCGCAAATCACGGATAATTTCCACACGCTCCACCGTATCAATGTCGGAGTGCAAATAACGCACGCGAATCCCATGTTCATCTAAATAATCCGTTAAATCTTCCGCCATTTTTTTGGTCAACGTCGTCACTAAAACACGCTCGTTTTTATCCGCTCTTTGACGCGCTTCAGAAAGCAAATCATCCACTTGAATGGATACCGGACGAATTTCAATTTGTGGATCCAACAAGCCTGTTGGACGCACAACCTGATCGATAATTTCAGCTCCTGATTTTTCTAACTCATAAGGCCCCGGTGTCGCTGAAACATAGATGGTTTGCGGAGCCAAGCGCTCAAATTCCTCAAAACGCAACGGACGGTTATCCAACGCGGAAGGTAAACGGAAACCATATTCCACCAACGTTTCTTTACGGGAACGGTCGCCACGATACATTCCGCCTATTTGCGGCACAGTGACGTGAGATTCATCGATAATTAAAATCGCATCAGACGGCATATAGTCAAATAAGGTTGGCGGCGGTTCGCCTTCATTTCTGCCCGATAAATAACGTGAATAGTTTTCAATCCCCGAGCAGTAACCCAGCTCATTCATCATTTCAATATCAAATTGAGTACGTTGACTAATGCGTTGTTCTTCCAACAATTTATGCTCTTTAATGAAATATTCTCGTCGTTGCGCCAGTTCCACTTTGATTTTTTCAATGGCATCTAAAATGCGCTCGCGCGGTGTGACGTAGTGCGTTTTCGGATACACGGTAAAACGTGGCACGGCACCAAAGCTGCTTCCGGTGAGTGGATCGAATAAGCTTAAACGCTCAATTTCATCATCAAATAATTCAATGCGTACGGCGCGCTCATCGGATTCTGCCGGGAAAATATCGATAATCTCCCCGCGCACACGAAACGTACCGCGCTGAAATGCCTGATCGTTACGCGTATATTGCAATTCTGCTAACTTCGCCAAAATCTGACGCTGATTGATGATTGCCCCTTGTTGCAAGTGCAACATCATTTGCAAGTAAGAATCCGGGTCGCCCAAACCATAAATAGCGGAAACCGAGGCAACCACGATAGTGTCTCGCCGTTCCAAAAAAGATTTGGTGGCGGACAAACGCATCTGCTCGATTTGATCGTTAATAGACGCATCTTTTTCAATGAAGGTGTCACTGCTCGGCACATAGGCTTCCGGCTGGTAATAGTCATAGTAAGAAACGAAATATTCCACCGCATTTTCCGGAAAAAAGGCTTTCATTTCCGCGTAAAGCTGTGCTGCGAGGGTTTTGTTTGGGGCAAGCAACATAGCCGGTCGGTTTAACTTTGCTATCACATTGGCAATGGTAAAGGTTTTTCCGGAACCGGTAACGCCCAGTAAGGTTTGGTGCGCTAACCCGTCTTCTAAATTTTCGGCGAGTTTGGCAATGGCTTGTGGCTGATCGCCGGAAGGTTTGAAATCGGAATGAAGAATAAATGGCTTGGTGTTAATTTTCTCAGACATAAAGTGCGGTCAATTTTTACGGTATTTCTAAATGCCACGCATTTTAGCATATTTCTCACACCACATTGAGTAGTAAAAAATGAAGTTTTACACATTATAAAAGCGATGTTTATTTAACGGCTTTTAGCGCGATTTTATGTTCCGAAATGATTGTGATTTCACTATGAAATTTTCTTTATAAATCAATATGCGCTAATTTTCTTTCGGAACGAATAAGCCCTGTGGATAACCTGTTATTTAAGTAATGTTACAGGGCTTTTGCTTACCACAAAATAAAGGATAAGCATGATATAAAACCCCTCACTTTTTGCCCGCCTATTTTTTATTTTTGCGAAGCAGATCGCAAAATATCATCAACAAAATTCACCGCACTTTTAATCTTCCCTACTCTATGTCCGCTAACAAAACATAGGAGTAATAGCAAATGAAAAAACAATTTGAAACTTGGTTATCATCTTTGAATCATCCAATCATTAATATATTTGGCGCAGAAATCTTGTTATCTTATGTAGATGATGATTTAGAGCTGATTGCTGGCAATCAAGACGAGCGAGAGATATTAGACGAGCTTATAGCGGAATTTTTGATAAGGAACGTAGAGAGTTGAAATAGCGGGGATAACCCCCGCTTTTATTATTTATTGGTCTTTAATTTTGCTGCCTCTGCGTAAGTGTAAGGGTTTACATAACCGTAATAAGTTTCCGGCACAAATCCCTCCGGCTGCGGCTCAATTAATTTTTTTCAATAAATTTCATTGGATTGCTCCTGATTTTGGATAAAAGAAAACCGCACAATCCTTACGAAAAGCGCGGTGGATTTTTAGGTATTTCACGCAATAAAGTCATCAATACTTTTTACATTTGCAAAACTAATTAACTTAGGTAGCTGTGTGATAATTGGTCCATACACACCTCTAAGAATTTTTAAACTAGTAAAATCAAATGCATTATCCCGACCTACCTTATAGGCATAAGCTGGCAATGCTTCGTCATACAGATGATAATCATTTAATTCCGTGAATGGTGCTGTGTAATTATAGACAAACAATGCGCTTTCATTCAGGTTAAAAGGTATCTGCTCAACTCTTCGTGCCAACCCATTATTTTTACCGTTCTTGTCTTTCAGTTGTAACTCAATTCCTCTGCTTTGCCCTGCAATATGGATATTATTCGCGCCTTTATAATGGCTAATATCTTCCCTTAAATCTAAAGACCCAGCAATCTTCATATAATGAGCAGCACTTTCAAACGCCAAGACCCTCCCGCTATCCAAATCGTTCTGATTTATGTCACGATAAATTCCAGCATCTTTATTGGATAACTCATATTTATAAACTTCCATTCCATACGCATTGAAATTATCAGAATATTCATCGCGTTGTTGGAATAAATTAAACATAAAGCTCTTTGTTCCAAGTCCCGACAAATCATAGATATATAGGCGAACTTTAAATGGAATTACAGTATTACTTCGAGTCATATTGATAACGGATATAGACAAATCTCCTGTATTGGATTGTCTCCCACCACCTCTATACTCCACCCCGACAAATGTGTCGGGATTAGACATATTACGATAACCAATGCCAATATGGGTGCAATCTTTTGGATTGGTATATGCTTCTATCATCTGTCCTATGCTAGGTAATTTATTAGGCTCAGAAACCATCTTTTGTTCTTTCGATCTCGGAATATAACCCGTTGCTATCATTACCCCCATATAAAACGCATTAAACTCTATCTCATATCTCTGTACTTCCGTTTCATCTAAAATACGCCTATGAGGACGGCGGTAAGAAAATGGGAAAGCGAAAGGGATCTTTTTAACTGGGTTATCCCCATCTAAATCGCCTGGATACTCACTAATATATTCAAAAAGCAGGTTTCTTCTTAACCTTGCTTCTGGGGCTGGACTATGTAAATGTGGTGCGCAATAGATATAGGTCGGACAAGTGCCACCAATCGCTCCTGTTGTTCGTGTTTGTATAACATCCACCACAGCAATACATTTTGGCAATATAAAATCTTCATTTGAAGCATTAAAATCGCCAAATATTCCATATTTAGTAGTACCCATAGAAAACCCTCAAAGAAGAATAGTTGTTACGCGTATCAAAACCAGTCGCATCATCAGTATTCCAGAAAAATCCTTTTACTTTTTTTTGTTCATCATAGATTGGATAAAACTGAACCAATAAAGAGTCATTAGACAACATATTTCTACTAACAAAATAGAACAAATTCTTGTTATAAGGTAAATCATTGATAACAACTTCCCCATCAGGTCTTAAAATATCTACCGCCCCAACAAGAGTTATATTGCTAACAACCCCACGGCTATCAAATACAACATTCCCTTTCGTA
This sequence comes from Aggregatibacter sp., assembly GCF_057314075.1. Classification (NCBI taxonomy): domain Bacteria; kingdom Pseudomonadati; phylum Pseudomonadota; class Gammaproteobacteria; order Pasteurellales; family Pasteurellaceae; genus Aggregatibacter; species Aggregatibacter sp. The sequence continues at coordinate 16,387 of NZ_DBHLAR010000005.1, forward strand.
TCGAATGTTTGTAATGCATAATCAATCAATTTCATTACCTCGCTACTTAGCTTTACCAATATTAAGAGCAATACGCCCTTTGCTATCGTAGATGATGATATTTTGATTATCCATATATAACCCCTCATTATGTTTGCTTGATCTAAGCACAAACGCCCCACTACGCCCGACTTTTAACTCTCCATCCTCGCCACTAATATCTATTTCTCCACCAACAAACCGATTACCGATTAGGTCTCCTTTTACGGCAATATCGCCATTCAAAGCTACTTTGTCATCAGCAATCGTAAAAACAGGTTTAACCTGATCGTCTTTGTCATTCTTGACTACGGCGAACTTGTCCGCCATTACAATCACAGAGCTTTCGGCGGTCTTGCCGTCTGTTTCTGCACCAATCGCAATACCTGCAATCGCCTTGCGGTCTCCTGCAATAGCTTGCGTTTTGATGGTGTGCATTGATGAGACTTTGTCGCCTGCTTCTTTTGCATTTTTTACCGCGCTTTCTGCACTTACTTTCGCGTCATCGGCGTTTTTTTCGATATTGGCTAGATTATCAATTAGTTCCTTATTAAAGGCATCTTTAGTAATCGCACCGTGTAACGCATCAACAAGTTTCTGCGCTGATCGGTCTGTTACGCCCTCTGTTGCTGGGGTAAATTGACCCGTCACGTCCTTGCTAACCATTCGCGCCCAAAACCAATACGTTTCCGCCGCACCTAAACCGGTGTAGCTATAACTGTTGGTCGGATAAGCAAGCGTGACAAGTTTGCGCGCGTTTTGAAATTGGTTGTCTTTACTCACCCAAATTTCGATTGCCGCATTCGTGTTCGCAAAAATCGGGTTCCGCCAATTCAGGTCGATGCCCATTACCTTGCTTACGGTGACAAGCTCTTTAATATCAAAATTAACACTGAAACTCTTTGTAATCGGCTCGGATAACTGCCCCACTAGATTTTTTGTGCGGATTTCTGCGATATAGTCACCGTCCGGTAGGTCGCTAAATGCAATAGACGGCTGCTCTAAATCGTCGTAAACGTTAAACAAATTGCCATTGCGGTATAGTTTGACTTGATATTTAAGCCCCTGACCAACAAAGTTTGCCGGCGGCTTAAAACTCAATGAGATTCCGCTGCCGTCCGCGTTTACTTCGGCGTCGCTTACTGCCGACACCCCGGCTTGATGTAACGTTGTATTACGTGGCTCAAAATTTGCCGAGTTATCAACAATCACCTGTTTCTGCGGCTCATGCTGTAACGCTGTGATAGTATAATTACCATCGTTTTCAGAGATGCCGATTGCTCGGTATAATTCGGTCCGTACTAACGGCGTTTGTAGTGCCCAATTATCATTAGGGTTTAAGTTTTCCGGTGCGCGCTCAAGATTAACGACATTGCCAGCAATGCTCAGGATTTTAACTCGCTCGGTGCGTTGTCCGTTGTTATCTCTCACAACGTAGGAAAGATAACTGTCTCCCTCAATTTTGATTTTGCGGTCTAATTCGACCGCACTTTGATTAATTGCTACAACGCGCCCGCCGAGGTTTGTTTTAGCCCAACTATTGTCCGCAACTTCGATTATATCGCCTGGCAAGTGATGTAACCCCTCGCGCCCAACGGTAAATGTAATAGTGCATTGCTCCAATTTAGAGGTGACAAGTACCCATTTCCCGTAACGGCGCGCCTGCCCGCGTGAGGTACAAGCGAACGCAGTGATTTTTTTAACGTTATAGCCGTAACGTGCCACCATCTCATCATCGACAACATACTCGATAGCTTTTTGATACATGTTGTTTTTGTCGGCGTATTCCACTTCTACGGCAGTATAAATGGATTTCAATGGTACATATTGACGAGCAAATTTACCGTCAATTACGTTTGCTTGAGAGTAAGTGCAGACTGGATCTGTTGGTCTATCTTGGATTGCCAACATCTGCATTCCGTTCCACGCCACGATCGCACGGAAAACGGATGACATATCGTTTAATACTTCGTATGCCGAGCGCTGCTCCGTAATCCAAATTCCCGCCGTCATTCTCGGTTCTTTGCCGCCGTAACCGTCCGGCACAAGCTCGTCACAATACTGCGCAATTTGATAAAGCTGAAATTTATTAAGCCCATATTCGCTTATGCGTTTCCCAATTCCTACATCGGGATTTGTCGCTAAGTCGTAAAAAATCCAAGCTGGGTTTTCTGTCCATTCTTTTTTAAAATCCCCGCGCCAAATTCCCGGCGCATAAGCGCGTGTTTCAGGATCGTAAGTGGACGGCACGCTGATAATACGGCCGTCCAGGAGCGAATTTACATTCGGGAAATTGGGGGTGTGTCGGGAGTCGGTTTTAATGCCGATCATTGCAATGTTTGGATATGACAGTTTGGCGTCGATAATCTCCGTGTAACTGCTCCAAACGATAGCATTTTGTAAGCGTTGGCTTTTTGAGTCCGCTGTAACCCGTCTAACGGTGACATTAAACGGCTTAGGAGGTAGCTCATCGATAATATAGCTACGGTAAAAACGTGAGGATGACTTGCCGTTGATAGAGTAACTTTTGTAAAGGTTACTGTTTATTAAAATTTCAAACTCTACAGATGTTCCGCTTGTGTCGCCTTGATCATTTTGGCTAAATAATGCATTAACACCAATTGTCACGCGTAATCGATCAACATCAGGATCGATAATCGAACGAGTGATCGGAAGTTCTTTTTTTACTTCAATACCAATAGGCACTTCACGTTGGCTGCTATCAAACCCAGTCATTGGCAACTGATCTTGAGTTCCCAGCGTGTACTGGATTTCCATGTTTGTAAAATTAAAACTATCTACGTCATCATCATCCTTACCGCTCGCGTTTTGGATTGGTGTATTGTCTAAATAAGTTGATTTCCACTTATTCACCGGCCCCTTGATTGGTCCGAGTGATATAATCCCAATTGCGCTCAATCGCTGTGATGATAGCAGGGAATCCGGCGCTTCCACCGGAGTATGTCCGCCGCCACCGCCTTTTTTACCGCCCATATTTACCCCATAAAAAACCGCACATAAAAGTGCGGTCTGTTAATTACGTTTTAATCTTCTTTTCCCGGTTACGTCAGCTTGCGTGTTATCAGCCTCAGGTGCATCGTCGTACGCTTCCGCGCCTTGCGATACTAAAACAAGACTTGTCATCATACGCCCATAAAGTAACGGTATTGGTCGCCCTTGTGGGGTTAGATTTTTCAGATTGCTAAATGAGGTGCTTTGATTTTTTTCGCCCTCTTTTATTTTCTGATCACCCATGTTTGGCGTAGGTGTTAAAAGCGATATTGCACCGCTAACGATTAGTGATGCCCCAACGGTGAATGCCATTGTGGCACCTGCAAAACCTTGCGCACCAAGATAAGACCAACCGGCAGCACCGCCAGCATACCAAGACGCAGCAATCAACACTACACCAACGATTATTTGGCCAATTCCAACCCCTTTTCCAGCGCCAGCAATTACCGGGGTAAAATGGATAGTGCAATCAGCCTTAAAGTCTATGTCGGCTTTAACTTGGCTTTCCTCAAGATAAGTGTTTTTCCCGATTCTAACTTTATAGCAACCTTTTTTGAGATGCTCGCGCAACCCCTTAATTTGGGTTAAAAGCCCGCTCATTAACTCAGAAAAAGAATCAACCTCAAGTTCTACCGGCTCACGCACAAATCGTTTAAGATCGCCGTAAAATTTAACTTGTACCATTCTTTGTGTCTCCAAACAGAGTGTGTGTTATTAAGCCAAAAACCATCATAAGGCACGCGAGCAGATAGCCTATCTTGACTATGATGTAACATCATTTGATTGCCAAGATACACCCCGGCATGATTCGCCACTTTACTGCCAACTTGAATTAAGACAACATCGCCGATCTGTATATCTGCTTCATGCATCACCCTGTAAAAACCACACCGTAATAGCCCATCTTCATAAAGATTCTCTGTTTCAAACCACTCAAACGGATACTTTGAGTTGTCCGGCAGATCAATCCCTGCAAGCATATAACTGTCTAATACGATATTCCGGCAGTCTTGTTTGTTGTTTTCAAACTGCCGCCCGATTAATGGCGGGACATTGCGAAAACACTTAATGTCACCGTCAACCACGAGCCAAAAATCCAAACCTAATCGCACTTGGCAGGCGCGATCTGATGCAGATAAATAAGGCAATCCGCGCATATAGTCGCTGTCTGGGTGGGAGTGCACCAGCGCAACAATCTCGCCTTGCTCTTCGGCTCTGATAAATTCTTCCGGTGCAATTTCGAAAAAATTTACCGGATCGGAAGCAACATTAGTACACGGGTAATAATACAACCCCCCACGCACAGATAAAACAAACCCGCAAGATTCCTGCGGGTGACATCTCGTGGCATGGGCTAATATTGCCTGTTTCAACTCAAAATCAATCATATTAATTACCAAATTGTGTTGTGCTCGGGAAACCACCGAACGGCAATACCGCATTTTTTCCCCAGCGTAATTTACACCCGCGCAAACAGTGTGAGCATTTATCTTTTTTAGGATCTGTGGTCGGCTTGTCGTATTCGTCCGCCACCGGTCCGCCCGTGTAACCGCACTGAGAAGATCTATATTGCCAAATACAAGTATCAGATGTAATCATCAATAGAGGAATTCGTGCGCCGTCAGTCTCAATCGGCAATGCCAGCTCGAATGTTGCCGTAACATCATCAAGAGATTTTAACTGTTCGATAACATACAAACTCACCGCTTCCTGCATCGGGTCGGCGTTTGGGTTACCTCCGTCAAAATTTACCGAGTCTAAAAACTTCGCGTAAACTTGACGTCGTACGACTTTACCGCCAATCCCCTGCCCAAAATCCGCAACAATACCCGTTACCAACCCATAAAGATTGGATAGCGTAAGTGTAGGACGATTACTTGGCCCACTGCTTGATAACTCAAAGCCCTCAGCATTTATTGGGTATGCGGCGTATTCATTACCTTGCCAGATAAGGTTTTTGCCCCCCTGCGTTAATCCGTTATGAAAACGGTATATTTCGCCTTTTTTATCGGGCGAGCTATTAGATGGGATTTTACTTAAATCAATTTCCCATAATTCAATCAGTGCGCCTTGCTCGAGTTTGGATAATTCCGACAACATTTTATTCGGGGTATCTTTTGGCATTACATCACCTCTTCAAAAGTGCAGCTAATTTCGGTGTATTTTTTATCTACAGTTTTAGACCATTTAGGACAAACCGCCTTGATTAATGCACCGCCCTCATACTCTTTAAATAAAAACGGAGTTACCCCGCTATGCTCCATAAAAAAGCGGTCTAATTCGACCGCACTTTTATGATTTAGCTTGTACGTCAGGCTAAATTTACGCAATAGCGGATTTAGCCCGTCAACCATTCGCTGTTCGTAGCCGTCGCCAAATTTATTTACTTTTCGGCGAGGTTCGCTTTCCACGGTGTATCCGGGTTTCGGACAAAAATTAATTGTTCTTAACGCCACAATTTACCCCTAGTTCAAAAGACCGCCATCGCGCCCACGTTGTTTTCGCATTACTTCCAGCACTTTTACCGTGATTGCGTCGGATAACGCCTTACTTTGCGCAATCTGCTGCTCTACCGTAACATCCTCTTTACCATCTTTAGCAATATTGATTGTGATGCTGATCTCATTGTGATCACCCTCACCACCATTGCTGCTAATTCCTGGATAGCTCGGCGAACCACCACCGCCCACGCGCCCACCACTAGCAAAGCGCGGTAATCGTCGCTGATTAAGCGCATTCATAAATGCCACCCCGTAGTGATCCACGGTACGGGATGTCATTACAAATTCGTTATTGGATAACCAGGCGGGGATTGAGTCGCTTGTTCCGGTTCCTGGACCTTGTACATGACCGCCGGTAGCAAATGCCGCAACGCTGGTAATTTGCGAGATTAAGTTAACCCCAGCACTTGCCACGGCTGCCATATTCGCAAATTTTTGAGCCGGAGTAAGTGCAGATGGATCAGCCATTGCCTGTGCGATTGCTTGCGATAGTTTTACTGTTGCCTCGGCGATCGCAAATGCTTTCGAGATAGCAAACATCGCTTTATAAGCTGCTGACTGTTTGCCGGCAGATTGTTCCACCATCGACGCCAAACCATCAAATGCACTTCCAAGGTCGTTCAACCCAGTAGCATAGTTTGTCATATCGCGCTGAAATTCGTCGTTTTTGTATTTGTCGATGATTTCTTGACGGCGTTGCTGAAACTCCTCCTCAGTAATAAGCTTTTGCTCATTAAATGCTTGGAGTTGCGCTAGTTCCTGCGTTTGTTTATTTTTGGTCTCTTGTAAAGGGTCGTAAATTGCGCGAACTTGGGCTAACGGATCGACCGCACTTTGCGACACACCTTGCGCATAATCAAACTGCGCCCGTTGTGCGGCTTTGGCAGCTTCCGCCTGATTTAGTTGCCCTGCGTTATAAAGCTCCTGAATCGACTTTAAGTCATCATTCAAATTCGCTTTCAGCAGTTTTTCCGGCGCATATTTACCTGCAAGCTCCAACCGTTGACGAGCAAAACGTTCGGCGATGGCAGTTTTCGCCGTTTCGTATTCTTGGTAAGACACTACACCTTTCTTATAATGTTCTTCCAAACGTTGAAACATTCGCGCTTGCTCTAATTCAATTTCGCCAAGGCTTGAACTGTTTTTCTTGCGAATTTCATCGTAAAAGTTAAGCCAATTTTCACGAGCATTATCTGACGACTTATTCTTTTTGAGACTTGTTTCAATGGTGGCTACCTTAGTATCTGTATCAAATAACCCCTCAATCTTTTTACCCATGTCGAGCATGGTTTGTAATTGTTCGGCGGATAAGTTGATCGCAGCTGCGGCTGCCTGTGCTGCCGCTACGTCACCATTGGCAATAGCATTAAGAACCTTTGAGTATTCAGCGCCTTTAACACCAAGTACTTCATAAAGACCTGCCAACACATAAGATGCCTTAGCATGACCTTTATTTTTAAGCTCTAACACCTCTAATTTAGCGCGTAAATCATCAGATTTTTTAGTAAGTTCATCCTGTGCTTTTTTAAAATCAATCGTTGCGCCGGTAGCTTCATCTGTACTTGCCTTGGCGCCATCAAGACCATTTTTTACATCAGCAATAATCTGTTCGGCCTTTTCATTGCTTACATTAAAAAGGGATAGTTTCTGTTTAATTTCATCAAGCGATCGTCCTTTACTCTGCATTGTCTGCACTATCGCGTGTAATTGATTATCAAAAACCTTACTTTTTGCTGTCGCTACTTCCATTCCGGCACGATAATTAGCGGTTACTTTTTCTACATCTTCAGCAGTATCAGCAAACAACCAGCCACGACGATTGCTAAACTCAGATTGGATCATTGCGTTGCCAAGGCTTTTTAACTGCGCCTCCTGCTCTTTCATTGCATCAATTTGTTCAAAGATTTTTGTAGTTAAGACAGCTTCACTCAACCCCTCATAACTTTCCTTGAGCTGTTCATTCGCCGCTTTAGTGTCTATAGCTGACTTTCTTGCTTCTTCGGCTTGTGAATGAAAGTAATACAACGCACTCGCTGCGATTGTAATCACACCTGCGGGACCGCCCAATAATCCCATAACATTTCGCAAGCCAACTGCCGCAGCGCTGGCAAGTCTGTTTGCCGTAGCTAAATTGCGCTTAGCATTCGCTTCGGCATTAACCAATGCTGTTATTTGAGCCGCTTGCGCTTTCATTTGCTCACGCAACGCAAATCTTGTTTTTTCTGATTGGGCCACTTGTAATTGTGCGGACAAGGCGGACATTTCAGCCTGTGCAGCAATCCTAGATGCCGTAGCTTTGGCATAAAGTGCTTTAGCTTCGTTATAGTGAGATAACGTATTTTTGGCGCTATTAATTCCGGTTTGTAGGAGTGCAGTTGAGTACTTTCCAATTTGTCCGATCGCTAAGGCACCAGTAAACAAAACAGCAGCTTGAATCGCACTATCCAAATTGGCTGCAACAAATTCAATACTCTCTGCAAGTTTTGTTGTCACGCCGACAGTTTGATCGAATCGCCCAACAGTTTGAATAAATGCGGTTTCTAAATTGGTTAAAGACCCAGATACGGTTTTTATGCGACTATCAAAATCACTATCAATTTGCTTACGCACTTTTCGCAGTGCGGTGATAACTTGTTGAGTACTAAGCTCACCAGATGCCCCCATCGCTTTTAGTTCACCGGTCGTTACACCCAAACCTTTTGCAATTGCGTCTGCCAATCCTGGTATTTGTTGCATTACCGAGTTGAGATCTTGCCCTTTCAATGTTCCGGTAGATAAAGCCTGCCCGAATTGGATTAACCCAGCCTCAGCTTGTGCGGCAGTGGCGCCTGACATCGCAACAGCTTTCGATACAGTTTCGGTTATAGACGCGACTTCACCTTGACTTAATTTTAAGTTTTCAGCATTTTGCGCAAATTTTTGATATACCGTTGATGTTGCGGCTACTGATTGATTAGTGCGCAAAGAAATATCAAATACTGATTGAGTAGCAAAAGCGAGTTCGTTGTTACCGTTAGTACTTAACTTTAAACGGTTAATTAACTCAGTATTTGCATCTGCGTATGAAATTGCCGCTCTACCAACACGAGCGAACATATCTTTAGCCAAAAGCAAGTTCGTTAATTTTGAAGATCGATTGAGAGATTCCATCGCAGAATCAATGTTGTTCAAATAACGCTGTGCTTCAACCGAAAATCTTTTTGTTCTTTGTTGCGCTTTCGATAACGCGTCTTGATATTTAACTTGTTCTAACTCAAGCTGAATACTCAGCTTGCCTAAAGCGCCAGACATAAAAATCTCCCATAAAAAAAGCACTCCGAAGAGTGCTTTAATAAAAAATTAAAATTACTGCCGTTATCGAATCGGCTTTTTGAAGTATTCGATCACACCAAACATGATTGACACTGCCGCAATAATGACGACATACGGCAAACCGCCCCAAGAGAAGAATCCGGTAGATAACACGCCCATGAAATATAGTGCGGCAAAAGGAAGAATCACAAAAACACCAAAGGCTTTAGCAAACCACTTAATTATGTAAAGTGCATTCATTTATTACCTCCTTCCGTTATTTTGTAAGCAATTACGTTATAATAAAAACTATCTTGAGTGTCAAGGGGCTAGTTATTACATTGGTAATAATCTTGGTCTGCGCCAAGGTCCTAAGCTAATCCTGAAAATATTCTCTTTGTCTTTTTTAATAACCTGTTTCTCTACTGCTGGATTAAACTGGGGAGGAACTTGTTTTGCTTGTTGAAGGACTACAGGAGACGTCCCTGCACAACCAGACAAAAACGCAGCCATAACACCCATCAATAATAATTTTTTCATTTTAGGTTCCTCTCATATTGTATGATAAAGCTCGCACATTCTAAGGCACCTTAATACTTTCTGTAAGTTTTCGGATGAATTTATTTCAAAATTGCGACGCGGATCGCAGATTTCTACAATGAAATTCGACCGCACTTTCTTTCATAGATATTCTCTGCGCACATTCAACAACGGAGAACATCTATGAAAAAACAATTCATGCAGTGGTTATTGAGACAAAACGAACTGATCAGTACTAATGCGAAATACATTACCGCAAGACTGGACGAAAACTTAAAAATCCAGCCATGCGGCGAACGTAACCGAGCAACACGAGAAGAAAATGTAATAATCAAAGAGCTAATATCCGAGTTTAACGATTCGCTAAATACTCAGTAGCGCCGTCATCTTCATCATCATTTTCGACCGCGCTTTCCTGATAGAACGGCATAAAATCGGACAATTCAGGCGGCTTAGCTTTTGAGTCTCGGTTTATCATTGCCAATAGATGACTAATTTGCGCCGTGCGGTAATCTTCACGCCAAAGCCCGAATGGTTGCTCGCGATAAAACATCATATATTCGGAAAAATGACGTTCAGGCATCAACTCAATTTCTTCTAACGTCTTCCCCAGCGCCAAAGACAGGGTTACTTGGAATCTTCGGCGCTCGGTAAGTTTTTTGGTTCAATATCAGCAATTGCTTTGCTTAATTCTTCAAACACCGACTTATCTAATTGAGATAATTGCTCAAGATCTGCGTCATTATTTGGATCAAACAGGTTTTCGCCTTTTTCATCGCATAAGCGTGTAGCTAAAGTGCGTGCAATTTGATACGGGTCATAGACTTGAGCAAGCTGTTTTGCCAACGCTTCCTCATTGTCAAAATTCAACTCAATACCTTGTTCTTGAGCAATTTTGAATAATGCTTGTTGTTGGCCATAAACCGCTTTATTCATGTCACCGACCGTAAATTCACGGTAAAAATAGGTAATATCACCAATTAAAAATGACCGAACTTTCGGCTTTGTTGCTAAAAGCTTTTCACGTAAACTCATTTCAATTCTTCCATTCATTCAAAAAAATGACCGCACTTTTTAGGTGCGGCCGCGCAGATTAAGCTACCGGCAAATGGTAGTCACGTTTTGCTTTTTTAATGGTTACACCAGAATCAAACTTACCTTTAACTTCACCACTCCAGTTTTGCGAAGTTTGGATAAAGCCGGTGCCATAAAGCGAACCTTGATTATTTTTCAAAACCATCATCCATGGGAAGGTTTCTTTAGCGTAGAATTTTTTACGTAAATCCCGTTGCATTGGAGTGTCAGGGGCATAGAAGAATGTCAATTTGATTGAGCCGTACTCAATTTCACCCGCTTCGGTTTCAGTCCCTTCGCTACACATAGTTGTAACATCTTCTTCACCAAGCGTGTCACCGTCGCCTTCAATGTTTTTGATTGCGCAGAAGTTAGATGACCATTTAACGGTTGCCACTTTTGCCGTTGTGAAAGAGGTCGGCGCGTCTTGGTTACTCCAGTCCACTTCATCAGCCAACGTAATTTTTTCGTTTGTAACGGATTTCACCGGATAATAACCATCAAGAGAGCCAAGACCAGTTAATTTGACAAAATCACCGGCTTTAGCACCGTGACCGGTTGCGGTAATTGTCGCATTCGGCTTTACCGTAACGGCTGTAACGGCTTTTTCTTCGTTTAAGCCGACACCTAAATAAAATTTTGTCCCTTGGAAAGGGGTTGTTTGTGTTGCCATGTTTTATTCTCCATAAGCAATTTGATAATTGATTACGCGACGATGTAGCTTTGTATCCGCTTCATAATCGCTAAAATCATTCATGCGCTCCGCAAAATCGAACGCCGCCGAAAGTGCGGTAAAAATCTGTTTGCGCAGGCTAAAAATGTCATCGGGATTTGGGCTGTAAATGTCAATCTGCACCTGATAATCATCAAGATCGCCATCTTCCAGCGCCGAACTTGGCGAGATGTTCGGGAATTGATACACAATCACCGGGAAAGCCTTGTTTGTTTCCGGAATCAGCCCATAAAAACAACGCCCCGACACCAAAGGCGACAGGGCGCTAAAAAGTTTCTTTTGGATCATGTCATTTGCCAGCCTCCGCAATTATTTCTTGTTGCAGTGTGTCAATGATGGCTTGCGCCGCCTGTTCCTTCGATTGCTGAAAGGCGGGTCGCATAAACGGTCGCGCGGGCATTTTAGATGTGCCAAATTCAAGATAACGCCAGTAAAACGGATCGCGCGGATTATACGCACTGGATTTACCGCCCTTTTCCTTGAATTTCAGCACTTGCTTGGTCGAAAGCCCCTTCACCCAAATATAGGCGTCAGTTCTGCCATTTTTGCCGACTTTCGTACGGCTTTGAATGGATTTTCTTAATGTACCTGCACGTCTGTGCGGCACGCTTTCTTTCAAGACAGGTGCGAGCATACGCGCTTTGTCACGCACGATTGCACCGCCTTTACGCATTGCTTTAACGGCAATACGGTTAGAGGTCTTTCGCCCAAGGCTTTGCATTGCTTTTTGCAACTCTTTCAAGCCATCAACGCGGGCCGTTACGCTACCCATTAATCACCTCTTTACACATGAGCTGCAACGATACATTGCGCTCCTGCGTATTGAGTACCGACACAATCTCTAAAGTACGCTTACCGAACTTAACCTGCATTGTCGGCATAATCCCGTCAAGATAACGTAGCCAAATTTGCGTAGTGACTTCCGACTGCACTTGTTGAGCCGAAAAATACTCGCGCCCAGACAGCGGACGCACATCGGCCCAAACGGTCGCAACGTTTTTCCACATCGTCACCGCCGCGCCGTAGTCGTTTACGGTATTGACCTGCTTCTGCAATGTGATTCGATGCCGTAATTTTCCGATGTTCATATGTGTATAAACCGATAACGTTCAATGATTAGCCTTACAGTCGGCGGTAAATCAAAATTGCTCACGCCCTGCCCTTCATTCCATCCACCACGATTTTCAAACATATATGCCACCAACATTAAGATCGCTATTTTCAGATCTCCAGTGATCTCTTGAGCGTTATCAGGTGGGTCATCCGGTAGCGTTTCGTAAAGTTTGCGGTTGGTGTAGTTTTCGATTGTCGCCTTGGCGGCTTCAAGGTAAACCTGAAGCAAATCGTCTTGATCGTCGCTATCAATTCGGCACTGCAATTTGATTTCATCAAGTGTGATATTCATCACGCCCCCGAAAAAGAAAAGTGCGGTCGAAATTAACCGCACCTATTGGTTATTTACCGATTAACGCTTTAATTGCTGAGGTATCTTCAAGCACGCAGTCAAAGCGGTGGAACGCTAAGAATGCGGTTTGGTCGAATTCGGCATAACGTTCAACCAAGCGTTTCAATGTCATGTACGCCACACGACGCACCACGAAGCGGTTGAAGTCACCGAAATACAAGAATTTTGCGTCTTTGGCAATGTCGGCGATGCCTTGATCGATAACGTATTGCTTACCGAGAATGGTAGATGGTGCCACGCCGGCAACATCAGGCAACCATAACGGGCGGTTTTGAGCGTCAACCATTTCTTTCAACACTTTAAAGGTGTTGTCGTTAAAGGCTAAACGGGAATTACCCACGTTACGGTAAGCCGGATCAACGGAGTGCAATAATGCGTTAATATCCAACCAGTCCACTTTACCCGCTACTTTAGCAGCGGTGGTGCCGGTAACACTTGCTGCCAACCCTTTAGGTTGTGCCGGTGTGCCTGCGCCGGTGCCTTGGATTAAATATTTTGCTTCTGCGCGTCCGATACGTTGTGCGATACGATCAGCCAAATAAGATTCGATGTTAATCGCGGAATCTTGCAATAATTCGTTAGATACGCGAATAATTTTGGATGATAATTTTTTCGCACCAAGGTTAGCGATGCCGAATGAAGTATCTGCTTCGGTTGCGGCAGTGTTTTCACCGATTAACTCACCTTCTTCGGTAGTGCCGTCGGCGGTGATCCATTCGATGGTGCGACCGTCAGAGGTTGTCAGGATTTGCGCTACTTGAGCAATGCCGCCATAGGCTTTCATTTGCTCAACAATGCGTGCCTGCATTTCTTTTGGTACGGTATAACCGCCCTTATCGTTAACGCCAACACCTTGCGCGCGCATTTCCGCCAACGCTTGGCGCTCTTCTTGGCTCAATTCGCCTAAACCGTTACGCAAAAATACGTTAAACGCTTGAGCGCGCATTTCGTCAGCGGTTTTTGTTTTCTCACCGTCATGTTTAGCGCGTTTTTCGGCTTCGGCCGCTTCTTGCTCCTTAACGAATTTTTCATCCATTGAGCGAAGTTCTTCTTCACGCGCAATTACGGCATCTACACCGTCTAATTCGGTTTTCATTTTGTTCCATTCAGTGCGTTGCTCGTCAGTCCAAGCGTTATCACCGATTTTGTCGTGTAATGTGCGCATTTGCGCAGCAATATTGCGACGTTTTTCTTGCAATTCATGTAATTTAGGCATTGTTTTTCCTCTCTAGAAACGAAAAACCGCACTTTTATGTGCGGTCGGTTTAATTAAATCTGTTTACTTGCCAGATATTAACGATAAAAATCGTTCTCGGGCGGCTTTTTGATGTACGGCTTTCTGAATATCGCCACTGTTACGGGCTTCTTTCCATGCGTCCAACGATCGCGCCGTGCTGTTTGCTTCCTGATATGCTGGATAAGTTACCGGGCTAACGTCATAAAGGCGTGAAATCTTGTGAATTTCGCGGATTATTACGCCATCGTCATCCTCATACCATTCATCGCCGTTACGGGCCACATTAAAAGCAAATGATGATTGAGTGATGTCGCCGCGCTTTAATGGCGCGATCACTAAATCCCGAATGGTCGGCGTATCAGGTGCGATAATGTCATAACGTAAACCGGTGTCGTCAACACTTAGGCTTAATGTGCCGGCGGTTGAACGTCCGAGAATGAAATTCGGGTCATGATTGAACAGACCGCGAACATCATCATCCAGCACGTCATCAAATGCCCCGGGCATAATGATTTCACGAAAGCCCCACATCAACTGCGAGCGGGTGTTAAAAACCGAACCATACCCGATAATATGAGTAGGTTCGGAATCTTTACTTTCAGCCCGAACTTCGCCAACGTAGGACCGTTTTTCAATATCAGTCATCGGGTTTGTTCTCCTCTTTCTTGTCTGATTCGATTTGTTGTGCCGCATTAACACTGACAAGATATTCATCTAACCCGTCAACTGGGTTCATATCTTCGAGTGTGCGGGCTTCATTGCGTGACATCCAGCCATCAGTGATCGCACTATGATAAAACTGCGCTCTTTCGGTTGGCGTGCCGCGCATAATGCCGCCAAGGTTAAACTTCACAAAATAACCGGCTTTGCGTTCGGTTTCGGTAAATACCTTGCGATTAATTTCCTGTTCCCAGTTCACGATCCACGGCATCAAACTGTAACGGATAAATTGAATCGTCTGCTCAGAGATGTTCGAAAAGGTCGCCTTTTCCAAGTCGTTAATCATGTGTGCCGGAACGTTAAAGATCCCAGCAATTTCCGAGCGGTTGAGCTTCATCATTGATAACAGTTCGGTATCTACGGGCGATACCGTGAGCGCTTTATACTCAAGCTCCCCCGGTAAAAGAACCGTTTTATTTTCTTTGCTTTTCAGTTCCGCGCTGGCTTTATCCCAAAACTTTTTGAAGCTCTCCCATGCTTTTTCATTAAGCGGTGTTTTTACATTCACGATCCCCGCTGGGCGCGCGTTACCCAAGAAAAAACTACCCGCAAAATCTTTAGCATTCAACCCGAGACCGATTGTTTCGGCGTGCTGTTGGATAACAGATTTCCCCATTTTTAGGGAAGTTCCAAGGGCTTTTACGTGGATCATGTCATCCGGTGTGATTGATAATGTCTCGTCATCCCCATAGTAGCCGTAAACGTAACGACTGCCATTTTTTAGTAACTGCACCATCCACGGTTCGCAGGTTTCGATTGATTCAATCTCTCCGCTTCGGCGGCGGACAATGTGTAAAAAAGAATTGCCATGTAAAAGTACCGCACTTTGCCCGTACTCCCGCATTTTGTACGACGTTTGCCAAAAATTGGGGTTGTCATGGAGTAGATAAAATAACGGGTGGTCGCGCGCAGGCTCAATGTTTTTACCGTCTTTGCGCATAACGTGTAACGGCAATTGAGCAATGGCGCTTGATAGCACATAAACGCACGCGTAAACCGCGCTTAGCTTCATCGCTGTGTCGGCATTAACTGTGCGTGATTGTCCGCCGCTGAATAACTCATCATAAGCCCCCTCAGCGCTCAAAGGAGTTTTCGGATTTTCAAGGGAGCGCGTAGAAAATAATTTATCAAAAATCATTTATGCCCCCGAGATGAGATAATGGCGTATAACAAGCAAAGCACGCCGCCAACAATACAAGTATCAGCAGCGCCGTATTGTAGGTAAACGCCGGTACATAATGCGCCAAGTCCAGCCAAACCGACCAGATCAATAAAAAATGTTCTCATAGCGTTAATACCTCGTCCGGGATAAATATCCCGTCATCTTCGTTTAGCATGATTCTTCCGATTGCCATCATCAGCGCGACGGCACCATCGATTTTATTTTCCGGTATTTCTTTCACCGGACGGACAATGTCATCATTCCCCGCAGAATGTTTACCAACTACGTTACCGATACACCACGTCATGATCGGGTTTCCGTCATGGTGGAAGCGACCGGATTCAATGGCCGCCTCAAGCTCTTTCATTGGGTCAGATAGATTGGTGTAATTTTGCGTGATAGTAATCGGGTTTAATCCCTCATCCGCCATATCGTGAGAGATGGCGATCGCACCGTGCGGGTCTATTGCCACGCAATTGACTTGATGTTCCTTGTTTGTATCTTTCACACATTCAAGGATTTCGCGATAGTCAACCTCTGCGCCGTCGGTTGCGATTAGATGCCCACTGACTACCCATTTTTGGTATTTATCCACCACTCGTTTTAAAGCAGTATCAGTACTAAAAACAGTGTCTTCCGGTACAAAAAACAATGGAGAAATACAGTAATAATGACGTTTACCATCAATAATTCGACTAAACACCCGCACAAGTGAATTCATATCGAGCTTTCGCGCCATATCCAGACCGAGGAAAACTTCTTCACCTTGGAAATCTTCAAGGCTTAATGTTTCGTCGTAACACTTCTCCCAGCTCACCATGTTGAAATAGGATTCTTTCGCTGATACCCAAACATTCAGGTGCTTTGTTTTGAATTTATTCGTAAAGCGTGGATTATTGATCGCCTGTTTCTGCTGACTTATCAAATAATCCGCATAAACCGAAACGTCAAAATTCGGGTTAGCTTTTTGTAGCACTTCCGGACTTGTCCAGTCGTCGCCCTCGTCGATTGTGTAGATTAAACCGAACAATTCATCATTCGGCACCGTGCCATTCAGCATTTCAATCACTTCGCGGCGCTTGTCGTAACAAGGCCCTTCAATGTTGTAACCCGCCGTCGTGATAATCCACATCAACGGCTGGCGACGTGCGCCCATACCGGTGAGCATTGTTGTATAAAGTTCGTCGTCTTTATGCTCATGGTATTCGTCCACGATCGCACAACTCGGCGACGCACCGTCCCCAGGGTTCCCGATTAATGGTTCAAAGCGTGATCCGTCGGCGGGGCGGTTAAGATTGGATGCGTTAACTTCAATTTCGAATGTTTTACAGAGCAATTCTGTTTTCTTACACATTAACCGGGCAGGACGGAACACCTCCCACGCTTGCTTCTCGGTTGTTGCCCCCGAATAAACCTCCGCGCCGAACTCGCCATCTACGCAAAACATATACAACCCAACACCGGCAGAAATAGCCGATTTTCCGTTTTTACGCGGGATTTCGGTATAAACTTCGCGGTAACGGCGTAATCCGCTGATTTTCTTGATCCAGCCGAAAGCGTTTGCCACTGCGAATAATTGCCACGGCTCAAGCGTAATTAGCTGTCGTTTTAACGCCCACTCGCCTTTAGTGTGCGGCAAAAGTTGAATAAATTTACAAGCGCGTTCCGCCAGTTTTTCATCAAAGCGATAAGGAAAATCCTTGTCCTTTTGATTATCAAAATCATCTAAATGCCGCTGACATGCTTTAATCACCAAGCGGCAAGCTGGAATCTTTCCGGAAACGATGTCTTTTGCGTACTTGTTCGCTTTTTTTACGTTATCCGTCATTGCATTAACTTTAACTCCGCGAATGGATTGTGATTTTGCTCATCTACCTTACCAATCAATCGTTGTCGACTGCTTGGGTCAAGTCCGAGCAACGCGCCGAATGTAGTCATCTGTTTCAACGCTTCATTCAAAACAGTAAAAGCAGGATTTTTCGATAATCCACCATTACCGTTCTCAACAAACGTGCCGTATTTTTCAACATCTTTACAAGCACGATTACGATTCTGATATGCAATGCAATAGTTTGTAACTACTTCAAGATCGGTTTGGAGTAGAACTCCTTGGGATAGTAATTCTTTTAGAATAAATACCCACATCTTTTTACCGTCAGTATTAAGCTGAGATGGTGGTGGGGTGTTTTCATTAAACGGGCTAAATTCAGGCTCGTCTTTATTTAATTTTCTTTTACCGGGGTTGCCGCGACGCTCTTTCACTTTCGTCGGAGTGGGCTTTCTTCCTCGCCCCGGCGTTGTTGCTATTCCTGTCATTTGGCGTTTACCCTAAATTTTTAATTTCGCGGTTGTAAAAATTGAGTTGAACGGGCGGTATCCATAGATGAAACCTATAGAGATTTACCCACCCCCTCCCCTTGTAGAATTGACCGCACTTTAAACGCTATCTCAAGCGCTCTCTTGCGGTTTTGAATTTATGGCATGAATTACATAAACTTTGTAAGTTTGAAAGATTGTCACTGCCACCATGTGCTTTAGCTATGATGTGGTCAACGGTTGTTGCTGTAACATATCTACCTTTTTTTAAACACTCTTGGCATAGATACTTGTCACGTTCCAATGCGACGGTGCGCAACGCTCGCCACTGTGAGCCATAACCGCGTTGGCTTGCCGTCTTGCCTTGCTGGTGTTGTTGCCATCCGCAACCTAAATGCAGTTCACAATAACCGCTTGAATGCGTTGTTGTGTTCTTACATCCCTGTTTTCGGCATGCTTTAGGTATTCTTGCGGGCATTTTCATTCCTTTTATGTACATACAACAAAGGGCGCTTGTTTTAACGCCCTTTAATTTTCCATTTAGTGCTGAGTGTTCTCAACTTGCCACTCTCTTATCTTATCAATCCTATTCAGGCACATGTCGCGCTCACGCTTAAGGATGACAGAGTATTGAGTGATGTCTCCGTATGTGTTGCCGTTAAATCCTGTCTTATCCAAATGAGCAACATAAGCAGGCGGCAATACAGGACAACCGGTAGCTTGTGGTTTACCTGCGCAAGAACTCAACAACATTACGAGGAGCGGAAGCATTATAAGGATGGCTTTGTTTAATATCTTGTGGGATGGATTTAATAACTTCATCTGATTCGCTCCGTGCTTCTGCTTCTTGTTTCGATAGCTCTAACATGATGCGCTGATTTTCAGCCGCTTCGTCTTTTAGCCTTGTTATCTCTTTTTCTTTTTGAGATAACGCTTGCGCCTGCTCTTTGTTGTCGACTCTTAAGTCAATAATAGTGTTGTACTGGTACCGCAAAACGCCGAGCAGGCACAAAACCGCAACGACACCAACACATATCGCACCAAACTTAATCCGCTTAATTAATTGTTCACCGGGGTTAAACATAAATCACGCTCTCTTATTCTGCGCTTCATGATTGACGGGTGTGGCTTTCCGTTTACGCTGGCATAATTCGTAAATGTGTTACACATACGCATAAAGTCTTTATCTAAAGCCGCTTTGTATAACTGAGTTTTAAGCCGCTTACCCGATTTTTTGTCGTAGTAGTAACGAGCGCCACCGCACCCTAGGTTGTGTACCACAGACCCCAAGGCGTCAATCTGATTTTGATTCATCTCGGCACCGTTAAAGTAAAGCATGATGCAATCACCTGCTTTCTTGAGATCTTTGGCATATTGTTCGGCTATTTCTTCATCGGTGTAGCGCTTATTTTCAAGAATCATTGTTCCGCCAGTAACGGCTGCGCCAATACCGTAAGTTAAAACATGAGCCGAACAGCGGTAAGGGTCACGGCGACAACCTTCTTCATCGCCAATAACTTGCGCGCCCTCTTTGCTGATCACAAGGTCATCCGCATAATCAGTGTAAACCTTGCCGACAATAACACTTACCAAACACACCGCGCCGGCTAACGTTTTTTTAACTGTTTTGTTCATTAATCAGATTCCCGTTTTTGTCGCGGATTCCCGCTCGAATTTCTTCAAGCTCCAGCATACGTTTTTTATATCTTGATTCCCGCCAATAGCCGCAAACCGTCACAATAATACCTATCAGAATAGCCCATTCTGATAATGTGAAATATCCAATAAGCCCGGTTAACCAACCAACTGTTAGCGACTCAGTCGGCATATCTTTGAACACTTGCATTTTTGCCATACCCCACCCCGCTTTATTCAGGGCAATAAAAAACCCCAACTGTTACCAGTCAGGGTTTGTTTAAATCCACATCTATTAATTTCAGCGGTGAACATCACTTACACGACGACCACCATATATTCAAATGATAGGACAAGATGACAAGGTTTGTCAATATGTAATTTTGATGTTTTTTGCATTTTGTCGTCCAGTTCGAAGAATAACGAAACCAGTTACAAGCAGTTCGTGAATTATCGCTTTTGCCAATTTCAATTCTTTTTCAACATTCCGCTTCACAGTTTTAAGGCTCGGAATGCGAATATCTGACTTACCGGCACACGGCTGCATTTTCATCTCTCCACAGTTTTCACGCAGTTTAACGGCTATGCGATTTATCGTGTTTTTGTTTACGTAATACGAGAACACAATATAGTGTAAAGTGCGGTCGTTCTTGAAGAAGAATTGCTCGATAAGCTCACTAATCATCATGCCGACTTCATCGCTACAAACCGGTTCGCTTGGATCCGCCGGAATCACGCTCTTCATTAGTTTAGCGATGATATTAAACTCAGGCTTGTCTAATCTACCCAATCTAATCCACGCCCCCCATGGATACATGTTCTTATCAACAAATTCTTCCTGTTCCTCGGTCAGTTCAAGCTCGCTAAATTTACGCATCGATACCTCTAATTTTAATGATTGACTTACCTTTACTTACTACGCCTTTTTCCTCTATTGAGTATTTGCGGATGATTTTGCGGTTATCGTCTTTGATTAATCCGGCGCCGACCAAGCTATCAAAAATCCCTTTAGGTAAATTATCAAGGTCACGTGGGCGGTTATCCGGGAAGTAGATTTCCATCTTGATTTCAACCGCACTTTCAAAAGGATCGAACTTAGAACAAACCTCAGTAGCAATGCGTTTAAATTCTCGCCCTGCTTTTGATATGTAATGCTTACCTTGTCTTGTGTGCTTCCAGTAGTGGTTCACGCTCGGTGGGTACGGCAAACAGATTTCAAGCCAATCACTCATAACTTGCCCTCGCGGATTAAAATTGCCTGAGTGCGTGCCATACCCTCCAAATGAGCCAGTAACAGTTCGTCCTTGGTGTAACCGATCTTTGTTCGTAAATCGATTGCGTCGTGACAGCTTGAGCACGCCCACGCCCCTAATTGGTCGGGCGCTTTTTGCCCTGCTCCAGTAATGCCAGCGGCGCGTATGTGTGCTAATACGGTTGTTTCCGGGTTATAATTACAAACACCAACTAACCGCACTTGGCATTCTCGCCCTTTAGCTTCTTTTCGATAGTCTATTTTCCCCATGTTTTCACCTCTAAAATTAACCGCACTTTTTGAACTGTAAACTATTGGTTGACAGTTGCAGCTCAACCGCCAAACCCTATTAATTGATTAATCTTGTTATCCAGTGCCACTTCGTCTTCATAGATATTACAAAGCGTTTCGTTCCAGATGACGCCATACACCGTTTTATACACATCGTTGAATCGTTCCTGGCTCATATTCGCGAATGAGATTGACCAACGCTCTTTAACGGTTCCTCCGTCTTGTGCCGGTTTGATGTCGTAAAATCCCGCTTTTTTCATCACATGATCGAGATACGATTCAAGGGTTTTCATTCCCTCATAATCCAATTTTGATTCACGATTCAACCGCACTTTTGCCAGCACGCTATCTGCTATCGGTTTAGTTACGTTCTGATACAGATTTTCATCGTTGGCCGCTACCGCGATTTCTCTTGCGACTGCCTGCGCTATCCATTCTTCGGCTTGGGTCAGTACGCTAAATTCAGGCTGCCAATATTCAAAACCTGCATCAAGCAGCGCGAAAAACTTCTTGTGATGTTGGTAATTCCGATTGTTACCGATGGGTGTAATTTTTACCGCACTTCCCACCGGCAACCCTTTGAGTAGATTACGGTCGTAGTCTGTTTCCGCCACCACCGCACCGTTCGCATATTTAACCGCGTGGATTACCGTTTTTTTCTGCTTTTGGCTCGCCATTCGAATTCACCTAAATCATCGATGTGGACATGACGGATAACCTGCCCCATATTGCGGTGACGTGGGTCAAATATCGCTAAGTGATTACCACGGCAGACATCAGTCCATAAACCTGTTTGAGGACTTAAAAACTTAATGCGGCCGCCAACAATAAAACGGATTTCCGTTGCCTTTTGGGTGATTAGCGAAAACCATTCCGTGCTAATGTCAACCGGCAACAACATAACCACTAAGCAGTTGTGATTTTCAAACAGTTCGATGGAACGTTTAATAAAACTTAACGGGTCACTAAATGGCGGGTTAATGAAAATACGCTCGTTTTGTAGCGGGTAAGTTAAGTAATCCATTTCAGGCGTTACATATCGCTCAAGTTTTGAGTTGTACGGTAGTGCGGCACCATCAATCGTAAAGCTAAATTCAGCATGAATCGGGTTAAATAGCGAAAGTGATGTTGGGTATGTGTCCTTATCAAATTTTCGCTCTGTCATCTTTTCATTCCTATAATCTGTTTAAGTTTTGCGATGTTTTCTGCGGCTTTTTCCGGACTGGTTGGCACGGTTGTTTGTGTCGGTAGTTGTTTTCTGCGTGCCGGTATTGTTTCGCCGCTTTCAATTCGCTTTGCTATTGCCTTGAGTGCCTGTTCGCACTCTTTTTTAAATTCCATCGGTGTCCATTGGTCACGACGACCGCGGCTGCACAAGTCGGTTAATAACCAGTATTCTGCGTCCGATAAATAATTAAATTTATCCTCACCGTCCGTGCAGTAAACCGCTTGAAATTTACTTACTCGCGCCGGCAATTCGTCAGGTGTTGGCAAACCAAGAGTGGAGTAATCCGTTATGTTGCACCATGCGATGAATTGACCTACTGACGGGAAAAACGCGCTTGCTTGTGTGGCGGCAATATCAAGTCCACGTTTGAGTTTTAACGGGGTAACTACGCCGGCTTTGAGTAATTCTTCAAGCCAAATTTGCTTTGCGTAGTTGTAATCTTCGGTGGTGGCAAACGCTTGTTTCCATGCGGGGTGTAACGCTTTCAGCCGCTGGAACATACGATCAACAAGTTTCGTTGCGTTGTCAGAAATCCGCGCTTTTTCCACCGGCGCGCGATAGTTTGGCTCGCTACCGATGACCTGCGCTAAGTTTGCTACGGTTCTCATATCATCGACCCTCGCGGCACATTGACCGTGCGACCGATAGCCCAGCTGCCGTCATCGGCGAAATCATCGCGTTTTTTGCCTTTCGCGCCGGACAGGTTTTTACACCAATCAGCCCGAAAACCTTGCCAGTTTTGGCAAATAGCGATTTCGATTGCTTCGGCAAGTGGAATGCCCGCTTTGTCGGCTTCTCGCTGAAAGCCCTCAAGTGCAGTCCTCGTAATCGCCGCTTTTTTCGATTTTCGGTGTTCGGCAAAGTCATCGGCAAGCTGACCGGTGATACCGAACTCGGCAAGCAGCGAAAGTGCAGTATTTTTTTGCGAAGTTTTTTTAATTGTATTTAATGGTGTATTTATATTGTTTTTATGTGAGGTACATTTTTTGCTACTGGTACTAGGTACATTTTTTGCTACTACCCTAGTGGCATTTTTTGTCACTGGTTGTATTTCTTGTAACTGGGTACATTTTTTGCTACTGGTACTAGGTACATTACGAACCAAATAAAATTTATTTGTTATGCCTAATTCGCGCTCAGTAATAATCAAGCCCGCTTGCTCTAATTCGTCGATAACGGCGTAAATCGTGCGCTTATCCTTGATCTTCGTTTTCTCTTGGAATTGAGATACGGAAATGTAATCGCTTTCCCGCTGCCAGCCTGTTGTTTGACGCGCGATTAATAAATAACACTTAACGGCGTTCCCTGATAAATCAGCAATCAATTCATCAACAAAAGCATTGGGGATTTGGAAAGAATTAACGATAAAATCACTCATTACGCCACCGTCTTATCTTGTTTGAAATTACCATTCCAGTTTGCTTTCATCGGTAATTGATTTTTCATGTACCAGTCATAGATTTTTGCTGCGCCCTTTTGCAGCAAAACCGGCTTGTAAAAAATACGCACTTCTTGACCGTGTTCGGCTACCTGTGTGTTTTCTTCGGTCAGATACACATCGCGCGCACGGGATGTTACGCGCCAGCCGTATTTATCCTTGTAAACCCAACCTTTACGAGCCAAGAAATCATTGATCTGCGAAGAATTAGCACCGTTTAACCCTTTTACAAACTGAGGCGCGCTCATACCGTGGCGGAAATAGCTCTGCATTGATTCAATCTGTTCTGATTTCTGTTTGCTATCCAATAAAGCGCGTTGTTCACCCTCTTTTGCGTCAGCCCATGCGCGAGCCGCTGCAACCGGATCAGAAAAGTCAGGTAAAAGTGCGGTCGAATTTTGATTTGTTACCGCCCTATCAAAAGTGCGAATAACGTATAAGTGGAATTTCGGACTAATCCACATTGCGTAAGCGTAAACAAGTTCTTTGCTTACGAATGTTCCAAGCCCTTGTTTTGTAAGGATAGACGGAATTCCGTCTTTTGAAATTTCGCCGATTAACTCCTGCGTTTGCTGATTTGATAACCAGTAAGCAGGGCGATGACGACTTTCACCACCGCTTGCTTGATGTAAATCATTTAAGCAAAAACGCCCTTGTTCATCTTGGCGAATTTGTGTATCATAAAGCTGTATTTTGGTTTTCATAAAAAATTCCTTCGTACAGAACCACGGTTGCCGCCGTGGTTTTTTATTTGCCCAAATATTTCTCGCGCAACCGGTCGTCAAAGCCTTTTGCCGCCAATAAAAGCAGTTCCAACTCTGATTTCTCAATTGCTACGTGAGAATCCCTGTCGAAAACATCAAACCCATTTGCCGCAATAAAATTAAACGCCTGATTAGCGTCTTCATTGCTGACAAAACGGCTTAACGTGGACGGCGAACATTCCATTTCGTCCGCGATCTCGCATTGTTTCTGTTTCCAGTATTTGTTCATAACCCGATCCGAAAGTGGTTTTGCGGATCTGGTGAGTTTATTGCGTGCCATTGCGCTTGCCTGTTGGTAAATTAGTTTTGAGACGGGAAAACATCTTCGATGCAGACTTTCGCACCAAGTGAATTCAATGCTTGAACAATTTTTTGTGCGACAAGTAAAGATGGTGCGCGCAACCCCGTTTCATAGTTGGCGATCCGTGGTTGCCCCCAACCGATGTGATGAGCAAGCTCTCGTTGAGTAATCCCGAGTTGCCCGCGAATCTGTGAAATATTGTTCATAAATAATTTCCTTTTGTGATTTTTATCAACCATTAAATCACATTATGTAATTTATATCAATCACAAATTGAAATTATATAAATATAACGCAACGTGTTACTATTTGCGCCAAAAGAGGAGATATAAAATGACTACACTTGGAGAGAGAATAAAAGCGTATCGAGAGCAGTTAAAAATTAGTCAAAAAGAATTGGCAGAAAGATGTAATGACATCGATGATCGCAGTGAGAATACGCGCTGGGGACAACCTCGAATCGCTAATTATGAAAAGGGAAATCGAACACCTGATCTTGAAGATATATCCATCATCAGCAAGGCGCTCAATATCCCTCCTGAAGTGTTGGCATTTGATTCAAACGTAAGCGTGATTGAAGAAAAAACGTATCGCTACCCATTGTTAAGCCCAATCCAGGCTGGATTATGGACGGATATTAAATCACTTGAGGGGTTTGACGGTTACGAGATGATCCCAAGTACAGTGATTGCCTCCGAAAACTCGTTTTACTTGCGAATCGAAGGAAAATCCATGCTCCCTCGTTTTAATGAGGGCGATTTGGTATTAATCGATCCCGATATTTTGCCCACTCCGGGGAAATTCGTGGCCGCAATCAATGGTGATAATGAGGCTACGTTTAAACAATACAAAGAGCTTGGCACAAGAACACCGGAAGGAATACCGCACTTTGAGCTTGTTCCGCTTAATCCAATGTTTCCAACATTAAGCTCGCTCAACCAAGAGATCCGCATTATTGGCGTGGCAAGAGAACGTGTAGAAACGTTATAGAGTGGCGAGGCGTATAAGTTTCAACAACCAATAATTATTAAATGAGGAAATTACTATGGATAATTTAAAACTTGAATACTTTTCCAAAATTAATTTAGATGACCCATTCTTTGATAGTTTAAAATCTGATTATAAAGAATTTCCTAATTGGTTTAATAAAAAACGAGAAAAAGGTGAAAGTGCATTTATTTTTATAAACAATAAAGGTTTATTAGACGGGTTCCTTTATTTAAAAATAGAAAATGAAGAACTGAATGATATTAAACCAAATCTACCAAGTAAAAATAGATTAAAAATAGGCACATTAAAAATAAATCCACATGGAACGAGATTAGGGGAAAGATTTCTAAAAAAAATATTTGATATTGCATTAATAAGAAATATCGATGAAATCTATGTGACGTTATTTGAAAAACACCAAACATTATTAAATTTATTTCAAAAATACGGATTTGAAAATCGTGCTGAAAAAATAACTCAAAATGGCCGAGAGATGGTTTTGTTTAAAAATATCTCTAAAGTATCAGGAGATATTGTAAAAGATTACCCCAATACACCAGAAATATCTAATCGCTATCTTATTTCACTTTATCCACAATGGCATTCTAGATTGCTCCCTGATTCTATTTTAAATAATGAAGACCCCGCATTACTCATTAAAGATACATCACACACTAATAGCATACACAAGATTTATCTTACTGCAATGGAAGGAACAGATCGTCTGCAACCAGGAGATACATTGGTAATTTACAGAACTGCGTCTGACGGTAAAAGTGCTGAATATAGCGCTGTAGCAACATCTATTTGCGTAGTAGAAGAAGTTAAAAATATTAATGACTTTAGATCGTTAGATGACTTCTTGAAATATACATTATCATATAGCATTTTTTCTGAGAAAGAATTGACTGAGTTTTTTAAATATAAAAAATACCCAGTGATAATTAGATTTACCTATAACATTGCATTAAATAAGCGTATAATAAGAAAATCATTAATCGAAGATATCGGAATGATAAGAAATCAATATTGGGGATTTTTCAAAATAACTGAAAGTCAATATAGAAAAATATTATCAATAGGAGGAGTTAGTGAAAATCTTGCTATCCATTAAACCTGAGTTTGTAGAAAAAATCATTTCAGGTGAAAAAAAATTTGAATTTAGAAAAACGCTACCTAAACGTGAAGGTGTAACAACAGTTGTGGTTTACTCAACGATGCCCGTAGGACGAATTATCGGGGAATTTAAGGTGAAAGATACCCTATCTCACACGCCGGAATCTCTTTGGGAAAAAACAAAGGAATTCTCCGGCATCACTAAAAGCTTCTTCGATCAATACTTTTCAGCAAAGTCCTTGGCACACGCATTTGAGATTGACTCATTCAAATTATATGACGAACCGTTAGTAATTTCAGATGTATTGCCATCCGGCACACCACCACAATCTTATTGCTATATTAACTAACCAATGAACCGCCTCACTGGCGGTTTTTTATTATCCTCCTTAAACATTGCTTAAATTCGCCAAATCTTTCTTATCTCCATCTCAATTTACTGCAACTCCCTAAAAATCCACCCTCATCATACTTGCTTAATTACAACTAAAACTTGCTTACACCCACAAAAGCACCTCAAAAATCAACCGCACTTTTCTATTCTTGCTTATCTACTGGTTAAAAAATAAGCAAACAAACACATTTCTTTAAAATTTATTTCTTTGAAAATCAACCGATTAATCACAAAATGAAATATTTTTAACTAAATAAATCACACCTTGTGTTGACTGTATTATTTCAAAATGTGATACTAAGCCTATCAAAACGAGATACACAAAAAACAAGGATCCGAAAATGACAACATTTCAAAACTTCAAGAAACAACTTTGCTCGATGGCGCCGATTGAGTGCGGTTTAAAAGTTGGCGACCGAGTTATTTATAAAAACGACTTTGGGGTCAAATTCGGGCCGTTTGAAGTCATTGGATTTGAAAAGAAAGAAGATATTTCAGGCGGAAGATTTGTTTACTTAAACAAAGATTGTTACTGGTTCCCAGTAAAAGCGGAACAACTAACAAAGCAATAAGAATCTTTACTAAGCCCTCTTGGTGAGGGCTTGAATAAAGGTTTTACAACCAAGCCGAAAGGCAACGCTCTTTAAAAATTTGAAACAGGTTAATGATGGGAATTCATGCTCTTATCGAGCTCAGCAAGAACAACATTGCGAATAAGTGGATTTAACTCATATTTATCATTAGTCCAGCCGTACGAAATAAGTTCTTTTGACAAGAGTTTTTCAATGGCTAGCTGAGTTCTGTTATCTGGGAAAATAATTCGCTCATTAAGGCAGGACATTGCAAGAACATGTTGCTCTTCTGTTGATAAATTATGAAGTAGATTGATTAATCTAGCTTGCTCTGAATTAGTTTTTAATGATTCACGCAGTTTTGAAATAATTGATTTGGTCGATTTAGAAATAAGAATCCAAATCATCGTAGAAACCAACGCAAATATCAAAGAACCAAAATTGGCAAGAGTGAACCAATCAGGAAAGAATGCCGGTGTTTTAGCGTTGAGATACAACGTTAATTCGGGCGGAATGAACGTAAAGCCAACAAACAAGAAAACGAAGAACATAGTCATGTGATTAAAAACTACCTTGGTAAGTATGGTATTAAGTAACTTGGCGTACTCTTCCATGATGTTCCTCTGATTAAATTGTAGTCGCAGAGAGCATTATATTCCTCGTTGTAGTCGCATACAAGAGGGCTTGAGCCTTACAAGCATAAAGAAAGGCGCTCATCATTAACCTGTTTCGAGTTTTAGACAATTTGATCTCATGCGGGATATAAATTATCGGCTGATTTAAGTCGAGTAACCCCCAAGCAGAAAACTGTGTCGCGTGTTTAACCGAAAAGAGGTGGTTGGTGAATCAAGGGCAGCGCTGTTTATATCTTTAAGCAATCCTTCGAGGATATGAGGATGGTCGGGGAAACGGCAAACAAGCCCACGGACCAGTTAATGTCGCAGTAGTTACAACCGATAGAACGGCGGACTTTTAATCCGTGCGATGGTGGTTTGAATCCACCCTGCGACACCAATTCAAAGCGCATTCTACACAGACCGATCTAATGAGTGCGCTTTGAAATGGCAAACCTTACGAATCTAACTATGTTAGCAAAGCTACATACTGCTATCAGCTACCGACCGACCAAGCTAAACCCGGTCAAAACTGTATCGGGTCCGGCGGTCACGGTAATTAATTAATATTATTGCGGATCCGCTTGTCCGGAGTTTCGTCTGAAAAAGTGGTGCGTTGCCGTGGCGGGCAATTAAGAAATGAAATACCGAGTGGGATTAATACGACGTTTCCCAAACTATGTAGGGTTCGGTGCGGACGCTGTCGCCAAGCAGCCAAGCGCCGACGTGAACACTGCGTGAACGTGTTACGCAAAGCCTGTGAGCGGTGACAAGAAATCAGGCACTATCGATTTCATAATTTGGTTCCTTAGGTTATTCGCCCTCCTTGTGAGGGCATTTTTTTTGGGAGAAATAAAAATGAAACACCTTAAAGACATCGCTTTATTTGTGCTGGTAGTTGCCGCGTATCTTCCGCCAGTAATCGCACTAATCCTACTCAATTAAGGGACGCAAAATGAAAAAACTAATCAAACTCCACTTCACCGTTGCATTGGTATTTTTAACTGGCGCGGTTATCACCGAGGCTTATTTCAACGTTGCTCAAACGGACGCAACACCACAAACAACCCAATACGCCACAGATTACAACGACAACGTAATCAGTGAGCAAATCAGCGCGGAAGCGATTGCGAAAGCAAAAGCGGAATGGATCGAAGAAAACGGCGAATGGCAACCGAATTTAGATGCCGACACCGAAAAATACTTGCGAAAAACTACCGCACTTTTACAGGAACAACGAAATGCGAAAAGTAAGACGCGGTAGCGTGTTTAGTTTCGACAATCCGGACGATTATTACGAATCGCTGGAAGAACGACCGCAACGTGACGAACCACCGGAAGATGACGAGGAGCCGGCGGACGATGATTGCGACTATTGGAAAAGTAATTGCCATGGCAGAGGTTAAAAATGGAAAACCAAGAACAAAAATTTGAATTAATTATCAGCACAGAAAGTAAAGTGCTGACGTGTAATATCGCCGACTTTGAAAAACAAGCGGAACAGTTTTTATCTACTCTCACGCAGTCCTTTGAAACGGACGAAGATTTCGGGCGCGCAAAGGAAGAAGTGAAAATCCTTAAAGAGTTGGAAGATAAAACCCGCGCGGCGATTAAAAACGCACAGCAAGGCGATATTAACAAGCTGATCGAACAGGCAGAAGCTATCGCAGAACGTTTTCGTCAAGAGCGATTGTCGCGCGATAAGTTGGTGAAAGAAAAAGAGGCATCGATTAAGGACAATATCGCGAACGCGGCGATAATTGAAATCCTCGATACGCGCAATTCGGCATGCGGTGAAAGTGCTATCTCGCTTGCACTTGAATTTACCATGCCAAAAGACACATTGAAAAAACGAATTAATGACGCGACGAAAAACAAACGCACCATTGACGGATTGACTAAAGCGGTAAACGCCGAAAAGGCGTTAGTGCTTGCTGAACTGATGTCAGAAATCGCGCGCTTACAATCACGCCTAAAACTTATCCCAATCTCGCACGAATATCTGTTTAGCGACGCGGTGAAATTGATTGCCGGTGAAGACGACTTGGAAGAAATTGTGGCGCAGCGTATCGAAGATGAAAAGCAACGCGAAGCACAACGCGCGGCAGAAGCGGAAGCGGCAGCCGAAAAAGCCAAGCAGGAAGCGGAAGAACAGGCAAAAGTACAGGCGGAAGCGGCGGCGGTCGCGCAGGAAATGGAAGCGCAAACTCCACCGGCAGAAGTCAATGAATCGGTAATTAATTTTGTTGTAAAAATACCGTTCACAGGCACAAAAGAACAGGCGATCGAATTTGCTAAACAGATTAAAGCACAATTCGGCGATGGCGTAACACTATCACTTTTAAAATAAGGGAAAAAAATGACAACTTTACCAGCTGAAATTCAATCTGCACTTACCGAACGAAATATTGATTCAGCCACATGGACAACACTACAAAATAGTGTTTTTCCCGGTGCGAAATCCGAAAGCATTTTACTTGCGATTGATTATTGTAAAGCGCGAAAAATAGATATCCTCAAAAAGCCGTGTCATATCGTACCAATGCAGGTCACCATTAAAGACCAAAAAGATAAATACGGCAACGATAAAAAAGAATGGCGCGATGTCATTATGCCGGGTATTTACGAACAACGAATTACAGCTTTCCGTACGGGGCAAATGGCAGGACAAGATGAACCTGTATTTGGCGAGTTAATTAATCATTTAGGTGTAACCGCTCCAGAATGGTGCCGTGTAACAGTTTATCGTTTTATTAATGGTGTTCGTTGTGCGTTTTCACACACGGAGTATTTTTCCGAAGCTTGTGCAACAACCAGCGTTTATGAAGACAATAAAAAGACCGACAGACTAAAAGTCAATTCAATGTGGACTAAACGCCCGCGCGGACAGTTGGCAAAATGCGCAGAAGCCGGCGCGTTGCGTAAGGCATTTCCTGATGAGTTGGGCGGAGTAATTACCGCTGATGAAATCGCGGAGGAGCCAACGCCAGCAGCACCCGACAATCACGCGAATGTAATCGATACAACTGCGACTAAAACCCCAATGATTACCGATAAGCAGTACGACAAATTGTCGGATTTAATCGGATTAACTGGCACCGACGAGCAGAAATTGTTGTCCGCTTACGGTAAATCGCGACTTGACGAATTAACAAGTGCTAATGCCGAAAATGCTATTGGCATCTTGAATAAGCGTTATCAAGAGAAAAACAAACCGGCACCGCAACCTGACGACAACGAGGAAAACATCCCGCTATGATCGACGGATTAATAACCCTAGATTGCGAACAAGGCTCGGAAGAATGGCTGGCTGCAAGGTTAGGCATTCCGACCGCGACTGGTTTTGAAAATATCGTCACCGCTACCGGCAAGAAATCGGCAAGTTATATTAAATATATGGCGGAGCTGATCGAAGAAAGCATTTTAGGCGGTGGCGATACGTTTAAATCCGGTTTTATGGAGCGCGGCAATCAGTTAGAACCGCAGGCCCGCGCCGCTTACGAGTTTTTAACCGGCAATGACGTTATTCAGGTCGGCGGCGTGTATCTCAACGAAAACCGCGATGTAATGGTTAGCCCCGACGGATTAATTCCGTCGCTCAAAAAAGGACTTGAAATCAAATGCCCGAAAATGAGTACCCATATCCGCTATTTACTTGAGGGCGGCGTACCGGCTGAGTACGTCATTCAAGTGCAGGCGAATTTGTGGGTGACAGGCTACGAAACTTGGGACTTTGTGAGTTACTGCCCCGAGTATCAAAAACAAACGCTTTATTTGTTCACCGCCGAGCGCGACGAAAAACTGATGAAAGCCTTTGACGAACATATCCCGCAATTTGTTAAAACGCTGAAAGCGTATAAGGAATGAATATGAGAAAAATTATTCAAATCGTTACAGGACAAGATTTACAGTGCGATTTAGGTCATACACTTTACGCATTGTGTGATGACGGAACAGTGTGGTGGCGAACTTATGCGTGTCCCAAGCTTGATAAATGGCAACCGGTACCTGATATTTCCCAGGTTAATGAAGTTGATTACACAAAACCCATGCGCCCTATTTACAACGTAAATGAAACCATAAATTTGAAATGGGTTTACAGAATAGATCAGCCGTCTGCTTATCACGGATTTCAAGTGCTAAAAGTCGCGGCAAGAAATGTATCTGAACAAAAATATAAATTTGGGGCTTATTACAAAACAAAAGATGAAGCTATAAGAGCCATTGAGGCTATAACTGGAATGGATTTTCAGGAATATGAAAAAATAAAATATTATTCTTAATAAAGAATAACTACCAAACCCGCTAACAAGGCGGGTTTTCTTTTATCTACAAACAACCCTTAAATAACTGGAGGCTCACATGAGCAAAACTAACTTTGATAAAACATTATCTCAACTTAATCGCGGCGAATTAAACGCAGAATTAACCGACGCACTCGCTGAAGTAATTAAGGCGGTCCGCGAAACTCGCAAACAAGGGACGCTAACATTAAGCCTGAAAGTATCCATGCTTAACACACGCACCGAAAACCAAATCAAAATCACACCAATGGTTAATTCAAAAATCCCTGAATTGGATCGCGAAGAAAGCATTGTGTTCTCAACGGCTGACGGTGACGTGCTTTTCGATGACCCAAGCCAACTTAAAATGGATTTGAAAACCGTCGAAGATAAACCGGCAAGCGGTCTGAAAGTCGTTAGCAGATCCGCCGCAGCTTAAGCTTAATCGTAAATCTTAATCGCTAGCCTGTCACACGACAGGTTTTTTATTAACTCCAGAAGAGGAAAAACAAATGGAAAAAACAACCGTAAACGATATTGCCAAACTTGCGATCAATGGACTGCCTGTTGAAGATAGTTATAAAGCCGTTATTTTAAATAACGAGTTCAGCGTCGAATCGTTGGAAAAATTACAGCCTGCACCGAACCGTTTGCGCCAAAATCTGTACTTAAACACCGAACAGTCCTTAATTGATTACGCCAACAAATTCAAGGTTGCCGGCACCGCTATTTTTTCCAACTTAGATGAATTGGAGATTACTGCCGTTTTTGACTACCACGCAGATCCAGCCAATCCTCGTTGGGGCGACCATACCGCAACTTATAACTGCCCTTACTCAAAAGATTGGAAAGAATGGGCGCACAAAGACAAACAGGCAATGAGCCAAGTTGAATTTGGTGCATTCTTGGAAAATAACATTCACTGCATTGCAACTGACGGCAACATCGTAAGCGGCGCTGAATTATTGGCAATGGTGCTGGCCTTTGAAGAAACCCGCAAATCTGAATTTAAGTCGGTTAAACGCTTACAAGACGGTACTATGTCGTTTACCTACACAGACGAAAAAACCGGTGGCGGCAACGCAAAATTGCCGGAAGAAATTGTACTGGGCATCCAACCATTCCATAACGGCGATTACTACCAAGTAAAAGCACGCATTCGTTATCGCATTAAAGACGGATCGTTGTTCTTGTGGTACGAATTAATCAATCCGGAAAAAGTGGTTGAAGACGCGTTTAATACGACATTGGAAAAATTGAAAGCCAATATTGCCGACGTAGATTTCTACGAGGGCGTATTAGACTAAATAAATACAACCGCACTTTAAATCAAAGTGCGGTCTTTTTTTAAGGAGAACTTATGAAACCGTTTGATTTACAAGAGGCGTTGAATGGCGCGCCGGTAAAACTACAAGACGGAACCAAGGCATTTGTTTTGCATAAATTAAATACCAAATCGAAAGAATGCCTTATGGGATATTACATCGATCAATATGGATGGCATTATCAACTCAGTTGGCGTGAAAATGGTCGCTCAGAGCATGATCAAATTGATGACGCCGATATTATCGGCATGTGGGAAGAGCCAGAACTAACATCCGAACAGGTGCTGGAAAAGGCGTATCAGGAAGATTTAAAAGTTAGTCTTGACGGGCAAGATGTATATATCATCATAGGCAAAGCTAAAGATGGCAGTTACTTATTGGGTTGTGAGAAAAGTGATTCTTATGTTGCGTGGAGCGAAGACTTTGGGCACCCTGAAATATACCTGGATTCCATAGTGCAAAAATCCGACACAATCACCGTTACACTGCCTAAGCCGTTTAAACCAAAACAAGGAGAGGCCTACTACAGTATTACTTATACTAACGAAGGAGTAGGCAAAATGCATGCAAACCGACTTGATCATGGTAGCATTTTAAACGGCAACTGTTTCCGATCCGAATCTGACGCTCAAGCATGGCTTGACGCCATGAAAAACGCTTTAGATGATTAATTCAAGCCGTCCGAAAGGGCGGTTTTTTATTGGAGTAAATATGAGCGATTATTTATTTTGGTATTTAGTTATTGTCGGCACTGTTTTGCAATATGCCGAGAGCAAAGCGAGATTGGCAAAAATCAAGCTCCAAGAGGATCTTTTTATTTTTAACGTCAAACTATGGCTATTAGCGAGAGGTGTAAATGTTTTTTAAGCAAGATTTACAAGTTGTTGATGGTAAAAAATATATCGTCATTGAGTGCCAATTCCATCGTAATTGGGACGTTGTCCGAGAATCGGAAAAAGGCGTAACGCAAGGTGAGGCTATGGAAATCGTACAATACTGGCTCAATACAAAGGCGTTGATCGCAATCAGATAATGATTATTGAGGTGCCGGATATTGTTAGACCACGTTGATTTAAGGGAAACACAAAATGGAAATCAATGTCTATGACGAATTTTTATCCCGTCCTGAAATTGAATTTCTGACGGGATGCAAACAGAAATCGCGAATTATTAAGCAGCTAAACGCGCAGGGGATCAAGTTTACTTTAAATGCCGCCGGCTATCCTGTCGTTCGCCGTGACTATGCTAATACTAAAACGAAATCAAACAAAGCCAGCGCAGAAAAAGAAACTTGGTGTCCAAAAGTTCTTTACGCATAGGGGGAAATCATGGGACGACCACGAAACTATGAAAACCAAGGATTGCCACAAAACTTAGTTTGCCGCCGGAGAAAACGCGCCAGCGGGAAAGTCATAACCTATTATTTCTACACGCTCGCCGACAAATCCGAAAAATCTCTTGGCACGAACAAACATCAAGCAATCTTGGAAGCCGCTAAGTTAAATTTAGATCGTTCCTTGCCAAATGAAATTATCACATTTCATGCGGTGGTGGCGAGATATATGGACGAGATTGTGCCAAACAAGGCGGAAACAACAATTATAGGGAATAAGCACTCAATCGGATTTTTAAAGAAATTTTTCGACAATCCGACCTTAGAGCAAATTGAGCCAAAACATATTCGGGAATATTTGACTTGGCGGAAAGATAAACCCAGTTCGGCAAATAGAGAAGTTACTCTATTTCACCACATTTGGGCAATGGCGCGCGAATGGGGATATACAAAACTCCCCTGCCCTAGCGACGGTATCGCAAAGCATAAAGTGAAACCGCGTGATGTTTACGTCGAAGATCACGTTTATCAAAAGGTTTACGAACTCTGCGACCAAGACATGAAAGACCTAATGGATATAGCCTATCTGACCGGTCAACGCCCAGTAGATATTGTCAAAATCCACCGCAGCCATATCTATGACGGAATTTTACATATCACGCAACAAAAGACCGGTGCAAAACTACGCATCGCAATAATCGGGCAGCTACAAGAAATTGTTGAGCGGCGGTTACAAGATAAGGAAGGCTATCTTTTCCTTAATACTTGGGGCAATCCAATGACCCGTGCATTGGTGACAAATAACTTTTTGGACGTAAAGAGGAAAGCTATTGCGCTTTATCCGGAGTTGAGAAAGGAACTTGAACAATTCCAATTCCGCGACTTGCGAGCCAAAGCGGGTACAGATAAATCATTATCTGCGGGCGATGATGAAGCCCGAAAACAACTCGGTCATACGTCTTTGCGGATGACAAAACGTTACATCCGAAAAGACAAGGTGATCAGCCCGACAAAATAGGGAATTTCGGAACATACACCATTATTTCGGAACGCTTGCAAAATTTTAGTTTGTAATTCGTTGTTTTTATTTGGCGCGTAAAAATGACATTTAAAAATACAAGTTTTACACAGAGTTATATTTGTCAAGTAGCCTAAGTCACAAATTTATAAATTTTTTCTAAAAAATTCGCTAGATTTTTATTAACTAATTGAAAAATAAAAAAATGTCATTTTGCAATCAATTTTATATCGAATTTCAATGAAGCCTGATTTTATCGGGGGTGGGATAGTTTTTAAAATAATAACTCACAAACTTATCCACAGAGTTTGTGGATAGAAATATCACATAAAAAAATAGAGAAATATTTTTTAATGTTAGGTGTTGACAACCCATAGGTGGATAAGTAACATACGCGACCTATCTTTTGATACCAAATTTATTCCTCCTTAGTTCAGTCGGTAGAACGGTGGACTGTTAATCCATATGTCGCTGGTTCAAGTCCAGCAGGAGGAGCCAATTTTTTCTTTTGGATAGTTTTTATTTGTCTCCTTTTATAAAAACTAAAGCACACCGAAAGAATTTGAGCCCATAGCCTCCTTATGGGCTTTTATTTTTTTCTGCTGAATCCTTTTTCCTTACGTCTTCTTATCTCACAAATAATGCCGCACCTCCGCTTATCGGCAAGGTCGTACCATAAAGTAACGCTAACGCAAAGAAAATCAATATAGTACCGGCAAGACATTTCGCCACCGTTTCTATATCTATGTTTGCAAAAAGTCGACGATACCATTGCCCGATTTTAATCGCTGTTGAGCGAGCATAGCGCACCAACAACGCAAATGCAGATAACGTAATTCCCGTACCAAGTGACATCGCAAATGTTGCCACCATCCCCCAAGCAAATAAGTCCAACATATAGGCAAGGAACAAAACAAAAATCGCACCGGAGCAAGGTCGCATGCCGATACTCAAAATAATCAATACGCTTTCCTTTGTATTTACGTTTTGATTCAAAGCGTCAGGATCCGGAATATGTTGGTGACCACAACCACAGCTGGCATAGTGTTCCGTATGTGTTTCTGGAAAAACAGTTGAAATTCCTACCGCACTTTTAGGGGCTATCTGCCCATCAAACCGTATCTCATTTGCGATACGGTGTTTAATTCGATGAATTTGTGGCGTTTTCTTTATCTGTCGACGTTGTTTATACAACCGTTTCCCACTTTTCCAACACCAATTCAGCCCAAGAAAAATCACCAGAACATAAGCGCTTCGTTCCAACCATAATTGGCTTAAATTGAAGTAGGCGGAGGAAAGTTGCAAAATCAGCACCACAACAGACACCGCCAAAATGGCAACTAATCCTTGAGCTAAAGAAGAGAAAAAAGTGATTTGCATGCTACGTGCAAGCTTCGTTTGATGAGTTGCCAAATAGCCGGCAATAATAAACTTGCCATGTCCAGGACCTAAGGCATGAAACACACCATATAAAAAACTCACCAAAATGAGCAGACTGCCGGCATAAACAGGCTGTTGTTTAATGGCATGTAAATAGGCAGAGATGATTTGATTAAATTCCCGTTGCCAAAGTACAACATGGGAAAATAACCATGGAAACAAATAAATACAGGCAATTAGCAATATGCCTAACAACAGGAAATAAAATAAACGGGATTTCATGAATCTCTTAAAAACTATTTGCAAATTAACCGCACTTTTTGTGCAAACTGCGCGCCAAGGGTATTATCTTCGTTGCGTTGAGACTGATCTAACGAAGAAGCGTAAGTTTTGAGTTTTTCATTAACATCAGGCTCCAGCACTTCGCCATGACAATTTTCCGGTAATTGAGAAAAATCGACAGCCGAATGAAAAGGTTGATCGTAATACATAGAAACATAATAAGTCGGATCGTAAGTACTTAATGTAAATTCGTTATCCTGCAAAAGCTGCGGTTTTGACAACATAAAATCAAAATAATACAACACCTGCGCCCCACTACTCTTCATGCCGTAATTTTGTGGTTTCGCGCTGTATTTTACTTTATTGCCTTGCTTATCAAATAAATAGCTAAAGTAATGCTCATTGACCACATTGCCGATAACCTCATCAATCAATTTCTGCAATGCTTTCTTGTCACCTTTCGCTTGTTTTACATCATATAACACAGCAGCTGAACTGGGCTCATCTAAAATCCATTGCATCGAAAACCCGACTAATTGTTGTTTGTCAACCAACACCTTCGTTTTCATGTCAATAAACGCATGAGGATGCGCAAAAAGCGTTTGGGCACAAATTAAGGTTATAAAAAATAAGCTTATTTTTTTCACTGGTTCACCTTCCCGGTAAATTTGACTTCATTATTTTAGCATAAATAAAAATGCACCACAGTGCGCTCAAAAAAGCATCCATCATGAAAAAATCACTCGTTTTTTCTGATTTATATCAAACAAACCTAATTTTGCATTTTGCTTCTCACTAAAAAATCGATAACATTCAACACCATCAAGTGATTGCTTGATATTCATAAAGTTCCTAAATAAAATAATCATAAATAGCTAAACTACTTTCCTACCTCTCTTCGGAGAGGTTTTTTTATGTCTAAAATTTTACTGCGATAAATTGGCACAACAGCAAACATCAAGTAGAATGAGCCGCCTGAATCATGACAATAATCTTTATGATTTATTGTTTCTTTAGGGTCATTTCGCATGTCAAAACATCAATAAAAATGACCGCACTTTTCCCTTAACCAGAGAAAAATTATGTCAACACAATTCGTTTACACGATGCACCGAGTAGGCAAAGTGGTTCCGCCGAAACGTCATATTCTAAAAGATATTTCCCTAAGCTTTTTCCCAGGAGCCAAAATTGGTGTGCTCGGCTTAAACGGCGCCGGTAAATCCACGTTGCTTCGCATTATGGCGGGCATTGATAAAGAAATCGAAGGGGAAGCGCGTCCGCAACCCGGCATTAAAATCGGTTATCTTCCTCAAGAACCCAAACTGGAACCGCAACACACTGTGCGTGAAGCAATTGAAGAAGCCGTGGGTGAGGTTAAACGTGCGTTAACGCGTTTAGATGAAGTTTATGCCTTATATGCCGATCCTGATGCAGATTTCGACAAACTTGCCGCTAAGCAAGCGGAGTTGGAAGCCATCATTCAAGCGCATGACGGGCATAATTTAGACAACCAATTAGAACGCGCCGCCGATGCGTTACGTTTACCGGATTGGGATGCCAAAATCGAACATTTATCCGGGGGTGAACGCCGTCGTGTGGCACTTTGCCGTTTATTGCTCGAAAAACCAGATATGTTGTTATTAGACGAACCGACCAACCACTTAGATGCAGAATCCGTGGCTTGGTTAGAGCGCTTCTTACACGACTACGAAGGCACCGTGGTGGCAATTACCCACGACCGTTATTTCTTAGATAACGTTGCCGGCTGGATTTTAGAACTTGACCGTGGTGAAGGTATTCCTTGGGAAGGCAACTATTCTTCTTGGTTAGAACAAAAAGAAAAACGCTTGGCACAAGAACAAGCGCAAGAATCTGCCCGCCAAAAATCTATTGAGAAAGAATTGGAATGGGTGCGCCAAAATCCAAAAGGTCGTCAAGCAAAAAGCAAAGCGCGTATGGCGCGTTTTGAGGAACTTAATTCCGGCGAATATCAAAAACGTAACGAAACCAACGAACTCTTTATTCCACCTGGCCCACGCTTAGGAGATAAAGTCATTGAAGTACAGCATTTAAGTAAATCCTACGGCGACCGCACTTTAATTGATGACTTGTCTTTCAGCATTCCGAAAGGCGCTATCGTTGGGATTATCGGGGCAAACGGTGCAGGTAAGTCGACCTTATTCCGCATGCTTTCCGGAAAGGAACAACCGGATTCCGGTTCCATCACTTTAGGTGAAACTGTCGTATTGGCTTCCGTAGATCAATTCCGCGATGCCATGGACGACAAGAAAACCGTGTGGGAAGAAGTTTCTAACGGACAAGATATTTTAACTATCGGTAACTTTGAAATTCCAAGCCGTGCTTATGTAGGACGCTTCAACTTCAAAGGCGTGGATCAGCAAAAACGCGTAGGTGAACTTTCCGGTGGTGAACGCGGCCGTTTGCATCTAGCAAAATTGTTACAAGCTGGCGGCAACGTATTGTTACTGGACGAACCGACCAACGACCTTGATGTGGAAACCTTACGCGCATTGGAAAATGCTATCTTAGAATTCCCGGGCTGTGCCATGGTGATTTCCCATGACCGCTGGTTCTTAGACCGTATCGCTACACATATTTTAGACTACGGTGATGAAGGCAAAGTAACCTTCTATGAAGGCAACTTCTCCGATTATGAAGAATGGAAGAAGAAAACCTTCGGTGCTGAAGCTCTTCAACCACACCGCATGAAATATAAACGTATTGCGAAATAAGCCTTTGTCGTTTAACCCCAGACTCCATTGAATCTGGGGTTGTTTTTTATATTTCCTCAGTATATTTACATGCCATATTTCATTTATTTCTCATTTTGTGATTTTAATCACAGCCAAATGAAATAAAACTCCTTAAAATCAAAAAATATAAATATATAAATTATTTTATTTGATAAGCCAAAACATAGAGGAAACATCATGAAAAACATTGATTTATTAATTACATTAACTGCCCATGAGCGCGATTCAAATAATGTTACGATTGCTTTTACTGTCGGAATAAACGCCCTCGAAAAAGGCAAAGACACTGTCATTTTATTGCTTTCCGATGCCGTTCATCTCGGCGCTAAAGGTTACGGAGATAAAATCAATATTGGCGTACCGTTCAAACCGGTTCATGAACTCATTGATACCTTTATTGCAAAAGGTGGCAGAATTGCCGTATGTTCTTCCTGTATGCAACATAACGGCGTATCCGAAGAAAGCCTTTATTCTGAAGCAGAAATTGTGACTGCTAGCTTTATCACAGAAGCCTTATTTGTTTCACAAAGACAACTTCAACTGAATTAATCTTTTTATAGTATTTAAATAAAAAGCCATTAAACATCATATTTAATGGCTTTATACACATCAAATTGTTGAAACAGAGTTTATCTGCTACCTTCTTCAATCACACGTGGAAACAGAATATTATTTTCCGTATGAATGTGCATCATCAAATCATCCATAAATTCTTTAATGCCGCTATAGAGTGCACGCCAAGTATTGCAAGCATCTGCCGGTGGCGTTAAGTTATTGGTCAAGGCTTTTAGCACCTCTAAATGTTCGCCATGTTCGGCGTGTTCATGTTCCATCACCTGAATCGGCATTCTTGCCATGGCATAATTGCCCATCTTGATCATTGGAAATAAAATTTGCTCTTCTTTCATCATATGGCTGCTTAAATCGGCATAAACATTGTGTAATTCAGCTGCCACACCTACCGGGCAATCATCACGATCACCATGTACAGATTCTACGCGTTCAGCAAGTACAATAAGCTCTTGTAACTGAGCACGATGGCGCTCATGATAACGATGAATAATATGATCGATGATTTCTGCATACGGTGCAGTCAACCAACGTTGCTCATCATCTTGCTGTTTACTCTCTTGTAGTTCGGTTAAACGCGCTTCAATTTCCGCTAAATTTAAATTTTTCTCGGCA
Organism: Aggregatibacter sp.; assembly: GCF_057314075.1. Lineage (NCBI taxonomy): Bacteria > Pseudomonadati > Pseudomonadota > Gammaproteobacteria > Pasteurellales > Pasteurellaceae > Aggregatibacter > Aggregatibacter sp. Next base: position 58,631 of record NZ_DBHLAR010000005.1, read on the forward strand.
ACCGCAGCACCTAAGGTATCCGCACCACCACAACAAAAATCAAGATCGTATTCACGTAAAAGTGCGGTAGATCCCGGAATCGAAATCGCAATTTCACTTAATTTCTTATCGGCAAAAGACATTCTAATTTCCCCCATAATGTGTTAATAACAAAAACCTAGCAAAATAGTAAACTATTTTGTAAAAAGATAAAGCGCTTTTTCAAAAAAAGTGATTTTGTATGATTCAGGTCAAAAGCCATACCCTAAAAGAGTAAGACAGAAAAAAGAAAAAAACGGTATGCTAAATAACATCATTTTATTACTAGGACACACCATGAACCGTTTATTGACCACGCTATTTGCCGTATGGCTACCTATCTCAACCCTTGCCTTAGAAAAAGAAGCCCGTGAAATGCCGAAAGGCGGAATTGATAAAGCGCTATTGGGACAAATTTTATTTTTTGACAATAACCTTTCTTTTCATGGTAATCAAAGCTGCTCCAGTTGTCACAGCCCGGATACCGCCTTTGTTGACTTACGGGAAAACAGTGCAGACAAAATGGTCTCCCAAGGCGATGATCCGAAACTGTTCGGCACACGCAATGCACCAACCATGCTTTATTCCAGCTACGCGCCCGAATTTCATTATGATGAAAAAATTCAAGATTATGTAGGCGGTCAATTCTGGGATGGGCGAGCCAAGAACTTAGCTGAACAAGCCGGTGGGCCACCAATCAATCCGGTGGAAATGGGAATGCCGGACAAACTTTCTGTGGCTAAACGGATCTACAATACACCGATGTATTTCATGCTCTTAACCCAACATTATGGCGAAGCCACGTGGGACAGCGTAGATAGCGTTTATGCCGCGATGGAAGATGCACTTGCCGTATTCCAAAAAGAAAAACGCTTATTACACCCTTTTGATAGCAAATACGACAAATCTTTGCAGGGTAAATATGCGATGACTGCGCAAGAAAAGCGTGGTCAGCAATTATTCTTTGATAACACCAAAACCAACTGCAGCAATTGCCACCAAGCGCAACAAGCTGAACACAAAGAAGAAACCTTCACAAATTATCGCTATTACAACATGGGTGTGCCGAAAAATCGGCGGTTAATCGCTCATAATCAGCTCAGCGAAGATTTTATCGATAACGGCTTGTTGGATAACCCAATGGTCAAGGGGGATCAACGCCAAAAAGGCAAATTCAAAGTGCCAACCCTGCGCAACATTGCCGTCACCGCACCTTATATGCACAACGGCGTGTTTAAACATCTGCGTACCGTGTTAGAATATTTCGATCATTTCAACAACTCGGCACGCAAACTGAACCCTGAAACTCATCAACCTTGGGAAGCACCGGAATACGCCGCAACGATGAATCTTGAAGAACTCAAAGCCCCACCGTTAAGCGATGAACAACTGGATGACCTTGAAGCCTTTCTGAAGACCTTAACGGACGAACGCTACGAAACGCTACTCAAACAACAGTAAAAACGCTCGCCAAAATGACCGCACTTTTCTCTTCTCTCAGCACGAAAAGTGCGGTTAAAAATCCCGTTGTTTTTTGCTATAATCCTGCGCAGTTTTGCTTCCAAGATTTTATTAATGAATGACTATGACAACGAATTATTCCGCCAACGAAATCACCGTTTTAAAAGACCTTGAGCCCGTACAACTCCGCCCGGGCATGTATACCGACACCACCCGCCCAAATCACCTCGCACAAGAAGTTATCGACAACAGCGTGGACGAAGCCCTTGCCGGTTTTGCCACGAAAATCGAAGTAATTTTGCATAAAGATCAATCTATTGAAGTGATCGATAACGGGCGTGGTATGCCGGTGGATATTCACCCGGTGGAAAACGTCTCCGGCGTAGAAGTCATCATGAGCAAACTGCACGCCGGCGGTAAATTCTCCAATAAAAATTACACCTTCTCCGGTGGTTTGCACGGGGTGGGAATTTCTGTGGTGAACGCCTTATCCGAGCGAGTTGATGTCACCGTTAAACGTAACGGCGAAATGTATAAAATCGCCTTTGAAAATGGTCAAAAAGTGGAAGACCTCACCGTTATCGGTACCTGCGGTCGTCGCACGACCGGTACCACCGTACATTTCAAACCGAACCCTAAATATTTCGACAGCGAAAAATTCTCCGTCAGCCGTTTGCGTCATTTACTCCGCGCCAAAGCCGTGCTGTGCTCAGGGCTAGAAATTAAATTTATCGATAAAGTGAATGACACAGAAGACACTTGGCTTTATCAAGACGGCTTGAACGACTATTTAATGGAAGCGGTAAACGGTTTAGTCACCTTACCCGAACAACCGTTCATCGGTGAATTTAAGGGCGAAAAAGAAGCGGTATCTTGGGCGTTATTATGGTTGCCGGAAGGTGGCGAACTCATCGGCGAAAGCTATGTAAACCTGATTCCGACCGCACTTGGCGGCACGCATGTCAACGGTTTACGCCAAGGCTTATTGGACGCCATGCGTGAATTCTGTGAATTCCGCAATTTATTACCGCGTGGTGTGAAACTCACCGCTGACGATTTATGGGATCGTTGTGCTTATGTACTTTCCCTTAAAATGCAAGATCCACAATTCGCCGGACAAACCAAAGAACGCCTTTCCTCCCGTCAAAGTGCGGTGTTTATTGGCGGCGTTGTGAAAGATGCTTTCAGTTTGTGGCTAAACCAAAACGTTCAAACTGCCGAATTATTGGCAGATATGGCGATCAGTTCCGCCCAACGCCGTTTGCGTGCAGCGAAGAAAGTGGTGCGTAAAAAACTGGTCAGTGGCCCTGCGCTACCGGGCAAACTCGCCGACTGCAGCTCACAAGATCTCAATTTAACCGAATTATTCCTCGTGGAAGGGGATTCCGCCGGTGGTTCTGCCAAGCAAGCTCGGGAGCGTGAATACCAAGCGATTTTGCCGTTGCGCGGTAAGATTCTGAACACCTGGGAAGTCTCACCAGAGCAAGTGTTAGCCTCACAAGAAGTGCATGATATTGCCGTGGCATTGGGTATTGACCCTGACAACGATGATTTATCCCAATTACGCTACGGCAAGGTCTGTATTCTCGCTGATGCGGATTCGGATGGTTTACACATTGCCACCCTACTTTGTGCCCTCTTCCTACGCCATTTCCCGAAACTGGTAGAACAAGGCCATGTGTATGTGGCGATGCCACCGCTCTATCGAATCGACTTAGGCAAAGAGGTGTTCTATGCCCTCGATGAAAGCGAAAAAGACGCTATCTTGGATCGTCTGAAAGGGAAAAAAGGCAAGCCAAACGTACAGCGTTTTAAAGGGTTGGGCGAAATGAACCCAATGCAATTACGCGAAACCACAATGGATCCGAACACCCGTCGTTTAGTGCAACTCACCTTTGAAGCACAAGGTGAAGAAAGCCAAGAAACGATCGAAACCATGGATATGCTACTGGCCAAAAAACGCGCTGAAGACCGCAAAAACTGGTTGCAAGCGAAAGGGGATCAAGTGGATTTGGCTGTGTAAGAAGAAAAGTGCGGTAACATTTTTAAACACCTCAAAACATTTCAAAAATCAACCGCACTTTAAATCTCCCCTCGCCCCTCTTTACAAAAGAGGGGGAAATTTGGCGAAAGCCAATAAATTAAACGAATATTATCGACATAAATAAAACGCAAAAATAAATCATGACTGACTCCATCAACTATGAAGGCATTGAACAAATGCCACTACGCCACTTCACCGAAAGGGCGTACCTCAACTACTCCATGTACGTCATCATGGATCGCGCCTTGCCGTTTATCGGTGATGGTTTGAAGCCGGTACAGCGACGCATTATTTATGCCATGTCCGAGCTTGGGCTGAATGCGGCGGCAAAATATAAAAAATCTGCCCGTACTGTGGGGGATGTGTTGGGTAAATTCCACCCGCACGGTGATAGTGCTTGCTATGAAGCCATGGTGTTGATGGCGCAACCTTTCTCTTACCGTTACCCATTGGTTGACGGGCAAGGCAACTGGGGCGCAGTGGACGACCCGAAATCTTTTGCGGCGATGCGTTATACAGAATCCCGTTTATCTAAAATTTCAGAAGTGCTATTGGCGGAGCTCGGTCAAGGTACCGTAGATTATCAACCGAACTTTGATGGCACCTTAGAAGAACCCCAATATTTACCGGCACGTTTGCCACATATTTTACTCAATGGCACAACAGGGATCGCGGTAGGGATGGCAACGGATATTCCTCCGCATAACATTAATGAAATCGCCGATGCTGCAGTGATGTTGCTGGATAATCCGAAAACAACCTTAGATGATTTGTTGACTGTGGTGCAAGGCCCGGATTTCCCGACAGAGGCGGAAATCATTTCGCCGAAAGAAGAAATTCGCAAAATATATCAACAAGGTCGCGGCTCTATCAAAATGCGCGCAGCATGGAAGAAAGAAGACGGGGAAATCATTATCAGCGCCCTCCCGCACCAAGCCTCACCATCCAAAGTAATTGCGCAAATCGCTGAGCAAATGACCGCGAAAAAATTGCCGATGGTAGAAGATATTCGTGATGAAGCAGATCATGAAAATCCGGTGCGCATTGTGATCGTGCCGCGTTCTAATCGTGTAGATACCGATGCCATGATGGCGCATTTATTTGCCACCACCGATTTGGAAAAAAGCTATCGTGTCAACATGAACATGATTGGTTTGGATTACAAACCGGCAGTGAAAAATTTGTTGGAAATCCTCACCGAATGGCTGACTTTCCGTCGCACCACCGTGACCCGCCGCTTGCAATATCGCTTAGACAAAGTGCTTGCCCGCCTGCATATCTTGCAAGGTTTGATGATTGCCTTTTTGAATATTGATGAAGTGATCGAAATCATCCGCAACGAAGATGAGCCGAAAGCTGAATTAATGGCTCGTTTCAACTTAAGCGATGCACAAGCGGAAGCCATTTTGAACTTGCGTTTGCGTCATTTAGCGAAACTGGAAGAACATCAGTTACAAGCGGAACAAGCGGAGCTGGAAAAAGAGCGGTCATCTTTGGAAGAGATTTTAGGCTCCGAACGTCGTTTAAATACGCTGTTGAAAAAAGAAATTCAACAGGATGCCAAAACATACGCCAGCCCACGCCGTTCGCCGTTGGTTGAACGCGCGGAAGCCAAAGCCATTGCAGAAAACGAAATGCTACCGACAGAACCGGTGACGGTGATTTTATCAGAAATGGGTTGGGTGCGTTGCGCGAAAGGGCATGACATTGATCCTCAAGGCTTAAGCTACAAAGCCGGCGACAAATATTTGGCGCATGCCTACGGTAAAAGCAATCAACCGGCGGTGTTTATCGACAGCACGGGGCGCAGTTACGCACTGGATCCGTTAAGTCTGCCGTCTGCCCGCTCCCAAGGCGAGCCGCTCACCGGTAAACTTACCCTGCCGGCAGGCGCAACCATTGATCAGCTGCTCATTGAAAATGAAGATCAACCATTGCTCATGGCATCCGACGCCGGCTATGGCTTTATTTGTAAATTCGCCGATTTAGTCGCTCGTAACAAAGCCGGTAAAGCGCTCATTTCCTTACCGGAAAATGCCAAAGTGTTACCGCCACTAACACTGAAAAATCCGACCGCACTTTTGGTGGCACTCACCTCTGCCGGCAGAATGCTGATTTTCCCTGCACAAGATTTACCGGAACTGTCCAAAGGCAAAGGCAACAAAATCGTCACTATTCCATCCGCTAACGCCAAAGCGCGTTCCGAATTACTGGTACGGTTATTGTTGATTGAAGAAAATTCCAGTCTGATCTTCCATTCCGGGAAACGTAAAGTGACCTTAAAACCGGAAGATTTACAGAAATTCCGCGCCGAGCGAGGTCGCAAAGGGACGCAGTTACCGCGTGGGTTGCATAGCAACGTGGACATCGAAGTGGTGGCACCACAGGAATAAAAAAGATAAGGGTGCCAATGGCACCCTTATTTTTTAGGTTGAAGAACTTTTTTGATTTTCCTGCAATCTCGCTAACCCCTGACTAATCAGCAAACATCCTTTCCAGCCCCAATAGATTCTATGTTGTTGAATGAGCCCGTTTTCGATTTCCATCAATTCTAGAATATCAATTTGCTCACCCTCATCGGTTTGCCTTGGATATTCCCAAACTAATAAACGCCCATTTGTGAGATAGTCACCACGCCGAAACCATTTGACCAACTCATTAGGACGACGCTTTGTCCCTTCCTGTAAGAAAAATTTAATCTCATCCTTGCCATTCAGTACGCCATTTGTTCTATCTAAGATAGCCTGAACCAAAGGACTTTCAAATACCGCATGATCCGCGTACAACGCAATTAACGCCTCAACATCGCGCTCTTTTGCATACTGGTGCCATTTTTCGTATATGTATCGAATCTCATCCATTTATTGTATCCACTTAACCTTCTAATAACGCTAGACGCTCTTTTGCTTCCTCAGAGAAACGGCTTTTTTGTGCGATTAAATCTTTATAAATAGAAATCGCCATCGGTCGATTACGTTTTGTGCCTTCGCCTCGTTCATACATTAACGCTAAGCGGAAAATAGCCTCTTCATTACCTTGTTTAGCCCCTTTTTCTAACCACTTAAAGGCTTTATTAAAGTCTCTAATTTTAATTTCGTTATAGTACAGAGTACCTAAAACGAGCATCGCCTGTGAGTCATTAGCTGATGCGGTTTTCTCCAGCAAAGAAATGCCATGATTAAGATTCTTTTTTACGCCATAACCACCGGCGTAAAGGATGCCTAAATTGGTTACAGCAATTCTGCTTCCTTGTTCTGCGGCTTCGCTAAACCACCAATAGGCTTTTTCATAGTTCTGTTTTACGCCTTCTCCACGAAAATAAAGTCGACCGAGGTCCAGCTGTGCACGTCGATCATCTTTCAATGCAAGAAGATACATCACATTAAACACGGAGGACATATCATTGCGTTGAAAAAAAGCTCGTCCCCAATCTCTTAGCTGATCATTCGTAAGTTCATTACGCAACAGTTTCCCACTGTCTCCCACGGCATATGCCACAGAAAAAGCCGGCGTTTCTACAGCAAGTGCAGAAAAACTAAACAAGCCGAGACCGATTGCAAAATGCTTTAACTGTTTTTTCATCATCTGTCTACAACGTGGCATAAAGTAAATTCGCAAAAAACAATAGGGAAATCCCCATTTCGGTGAAACCCACTTGTTTTACCGACATTTTTTTCTGTGGCAACCAAATGGCACGAATGAATGGCGGCACAAACGCCAATGCCATGAGATATTGTTGGACAAAAACAAATCCGAGAATACAAAGGGCGTGAAAACCAATGGATAATTTTAAATACAACGGATTTTTACGCTCACGCATAACAGATTTCACATATAAAGTGGTTCCAATAAAAAATAAGCTCGGATACAGCGCAACCAGCCAAATTTTGTTATCAAAAGTGCGGTCAGAAAAATAATAGGATCCCATACCGGCAATCGCAAAAATCACGATCCCTGCCAAATCATTTAAAAAAGCGCGCTCATCTTTTTGCTTAACGTAATAAATACTGATCAACACGAACGGCAACATGGCTGCCACAAATAACACCGTATGCCAGTTATAAATCAATACCGGAATGGCAAAAATGACACAGGCGAAGAAATAAATCCACGACCATTTGATATACAACTCCAAATTTCTGCCTTTAAATAAATTCAGAAACGGATAAGTCATTAAATACAAGGAAAACCACGCCAACAAAAAGAAAATATGTTGCCAAATCGGATGACTGAGCAACATTCCGTATAAAAATGGCATAAGTGCCATCACAATGGCACCGTGTTGATTCGAAATTAATAGTTTCATAAATCAGATGAATTATTGAATGGAAGGTCCATGAATTTTAGAGGTTTTTTGTGAGGATTGGTATAATCTCTGAGAATTATTTTTATTCAGAGGAAGATGATATGACACAAATTCAACGCATTGACACCAACGATCGTCTTGCGGAAGCCGTAATTTATCAGGGGGTTGCTTATTTTGCAGGGCAAGTGCCGGAAACCAGCATAGAAAAGAATGCCTATGATCAAACGAAAGAAGTCTTAACGCTTATCGACAAATTGCTGGAAAAAATACATTCCCATAAACGCCGTATTCTAAACGCACAAATTTTTTTGGCGAATATGCAAGATTATGCGTTAATGAATCAAGCTTGGGATGAATGGGTTGATGTGCAAAATCCCCCAGCGCGTGCTACCGTGGAAGCTAAACTTGCGGATCCTCGCTGGAAAGTAGAAATTGTGATCACGGCTGCGGTTTAATCCGCTAATTCCACCTCTAACAGCAACGGTGCATGATCAGAGCTTTCCGTAGGTTCTGTTGTGGCGTTCAACACATTCAGTCCACGCACAAAAACATGATCGAGCGGATTGCCTAAAAAGCGTAAGCGATGATCCTGTGCAAAAGACACTTCAACCAAACCGAATTCGGTGATCAATTTTCGGATAATCGCCATGCGATAACCGCTCCAAGAATTAAAATCACCGGATAACACAAGTGGGCCTTGATGTTGCGCCACCAACTGCATCAGCGTGCGAAGTTGTTCTTCATAAGCCGTCGGATACATTTCAAAATTAATCAAATGCACGTTGACCAATAACAGCGCTTGCCCATGAGCCAGCGGCACACTCATCGCCGCCCCCACTTTGGGAATGCGAATCCAAGGTTCGGATTTTGCGCCGGCACAGTAAAAGTGCGGTGCAAATTGAGAGAGAATTTCAACACCGGATTGCTGTTGTAAATAGGCAAAGGCGCTGGCATAAAGTGCGGTAGGAAATCGCGATGAATATTGCGCTGCCAATTCTTGTGTGTTTAAGACTTCCTGTAATAGCAAAACATCCCGCTCTTGCGCAAAACGTTTTAGCGCCTGTTGCCAGCCGGCATCTTGTCCTTTATGCAAATTCCAAATCAACAAGCGAAATGTCTTCTGTGTGATTTCGGGGAGAAGCTGCTCTGCTTGATAACAAATTAACTCATCCTGTTTTTTTATCGGATGATAGGTGAGATTTGGCGTCGTGCTAAAGTGAATATTGACGGGGGAGAAAATCGTTAGGCTATAAAAAAGATAGCCGGCAATCGCTGCGACAAGTAAAACGAGAAAAGTGATGAATTTAAAGGCATGTTTTTTAAACATCATTACACCGGACGAATACTTTTCATATCAACGCTACAATCAAATTCGCGTTCTAATAATTGCAATTTTTGATCCTGCAATAAATCTTGTTTCGCCTGCTCCCGTAATTGGGCATAAATTTTTCGGCGGTAATCCGTCGGCGTGAGATACTGTTCGTCATCATTGATTTCAACGGTCAATGCAATGGTTTTTCCTAACACTTGTGAAATCGCCTGCTGTAGCAATTTGCAATGCTTATCTTGATTCAAATGCCCGTGGCTGGAACGCACACCCAATTTAAGTTCACTCTCGGTTTCCGTCCAAATAAAGGTATTTAACGCAAATTCTTTGGTGAGATTTTCCACGCCACTTTGTTCAATCAACTGTGCCCAGCGATCTTGTTCTTCCGTTAAATGGACAATTTTTTGCTGTAATTCCGGGGTGATGTCTTGCAGAATGGCAGCCTTGATGTCAGAAGGTTTGGGACCTTGTTCAATCTGTGCCAGTTCCGGATTGCTCCACTCCCAACGGTAATCTTCGCCCAGCACCTCGGAATCATTTTCTTCACGTTCTGATTCATTTGGATTTTCCACCGCACTTTTGGTTTCCGGCGTCTCCACCACATGAGAAAGTGCGGTCAGTTTTTCTGATGAATGTTGTGCTAGGCGATCAGACTTTTTTTTTTCTTGAGAAGGGCTGCTCGGCATCGCATCCAATTGGTCTAAGCCGTTTAATGCGCCAAGGACCGGCGAATTCACTAAGGGTTCTGCCAACTGTGGCGATTGAGGTTGCGCTACTTGAGATTGCGCAGTTTTCGCTACGCTTTCATTGGTAGCGGATTTTTTACGATCTTGATAATGGGCTTTTATTGCCTGAGAAACAACCGGCATTTCAATTGCCGGTGAAACCGTTTGACTAGAAGGTTTAACGCGATTTTCCACCGCACTTGATGGGCTTTGAGGTGAACTTTCTTGCGTACTGACTTCAACATTTAGCGGCTGACCAATGAATTTCGGATGAAACGCCAACGCACGCAATAACACCATTTCTGCGCCCATGCGCGCCGTCGGAGCCAAACTTAATTCTTTCCGGCCGCTCACCACCACTTGATAGAAAAACTGTACGTCCTGTGGTGCGATATGTTTCGCTAAAAAGCCAATGTGATCCGCTTCTGTTAACGAGGTCTGTGGTAATAATTGTTGCATTGCGATCTTGTGCAAATTTTCTGCAACTTCACGCAATAGCTCATCCCAATCACCTGCTTTATTCGCCACGGCATCCACCACTTGCATGAGCTTTTCGCCATTGCCTTGTTGCAGCGCATAAATCATCTCAATGGCTTGGGTTTCATCCAACAACCCCAACATTTCATTGACAATATTGAGCGTTACATTGCCGTTACTCATTGCAATGGCTTGATCTGTCAAACTGAGACTGTCACGGAGACTGCCTTGTGCCGCATTGGCGAGTTTATCCAATGCCAACGACTCAAAAGGAATCTGTTCCTGATTTAGGATGTATCCCAAATGGTTGGCAATTTGTGATGGCTCCAAGGCTTTCAAATGGAACTGCATGCAACGAGATAAAATCGTTACCGGCAGTTTATGAGGATCGGTAGTCGCCAACAGAAATTTCACATATTCCGGCGGCTCTTCCAAGGTTTTTAAGAGCGCATTGAAAGAATGACGGGAAAGCATGTGTACTTCATCGATAAGATACACTTTATAACGCCCCAACACCGGCTTGTACTGCACGTTATCCAACAGCTCGCGTGTATCTTCCACTTTGGTGCGGGATGCCGCATCGATTTCAATTAAATCGATAAAATTGCCTTCTTCAATGGCTTTACAATGTTCACATACGCCACAAGGCTCGGCAGTCACGCCATTAATGCAATTTAGCCCTTTGGCAAATAAACGGGCAATGGAGGTTTTCCCCACGCCGCGCGTGCCGGAAAATAAATAAGCATGATGTAGGCGATTTTCACGCAAGCCGTTAGCAAGTGCGGTCAAAACATGTTGCTGACCGATAACATCAGCAAAGGTTTTTGGTCGCCATTTTCTTGCTAATACTTGATAACTCATGCTTTATCCCTGCCCGTTTAGAAAATTAATGACCGGCAAAATTAACTAAAGTATAAGGTTCTACGCCTAAATTGCGTAAGCGTTGTTCACCACCTAAATCCGGTAAATTAATCACGAATGCGGCATGCTTCACTTCGCCACCCAAACGTTGTACTAATTTAACCGTGGCTTCAACGGTACCGCCTGTTGCCAATAAGTCGTCAATAATCAATACGTTATCACCTTTTTGAATGGAATCCACATGAATTTCCAAGGTATCTTGTCCATATTCCAATTCATAAGATTGCGCAATGGTTTCTCGTGGCAATTTACCCGGTTTACGTACCAATACAAAAGGCACATTTAATGCCAACGCCACCGGCGCACCAAAAATAAAGCCGCGGGATTCCGTCCCAATGACTTTATTAATGCCTTTCTCTTTGCAATGTTGCACCATCAAATCGATTGCCGCACGAAAAGCCGCCGGGTTCTCAACTAAGCTGGTAATATCCCGAAAAATAATTCCCGGTTTTGGATAATCAGGAATGGATTTAATTGAAGAAGCAATAAGTGCAAGTTGTTTTTCCATTTTTTTACCTAAAAGTGCGGTTGTTTTTCCACGTGAATTAAAATGATAAGCCGGCGCGCATATTATCATAAATCGCTGGATTGCCGAACATTAATCATAAAGATCTTCGCCATTTTTTCGGGTGCGCAGAAGCTGTAAAATCCACACGTATTGTTCCGGAGTTTCGGTAACAAAACTTTCAATTTCTGCGTTCATGGCACGAGCAGATTGCTGCGGATCTTCACTCAGTGTCATTGGCGGATGAATTTCCATTTGGTATTTACCCAGCTGCGCGTTATAACGCGGAAACATGGGAATCACAACGGCTTTTGCCAACTTCGCCATTTTATTAATCCCCGGCAAGGTTGCTTTGTAAGTCGCGAAGAAATCTACATACACGCTTTGTTCTTCACCAAAATCTTCGTCCGGCAAATAATACCCCATTTGTCCTTGTCGAATGTGGCTCAAAAACGGTTTGATACCATTTTGGCGCGCATGCATTTTGCCACCAAAACGTTGGCGCGCCAGCGTCCAAAGCCAATCCACCAACGGATTGCGATGCGGGTTATACATGGATGTCATCGGAATGCCATGAGTGTGCAAAATAATCCCTGACGCATCAATCGCCCAACCGTGCGGCACCAATAAAATCACATTTTTACCCTGTTCTTTTGCCTGTTTAATATGTTCAATGCCAATAAATTCACTGCGCTGTTGCAAATGTTTTTTTGAACGCACCGCAATTTCGCCGATCCCTAACATCACTTGCGCCAATACAACAAACATGTCATCAATCACCTGTTCGCGGTGTTGTTCCGACCATTGCGGAAAGCAATATTGCAAATTAATTTGAGCGCGTTTACGTTGTTTTTTCGCTTTATGTCCTACAAATAAGCCAATCTTGGCGGCGAATTTATCGCGCAAACGAAAAGGAATAAACGCCAGTAACAGCAAAATTAAAATACCGAGCCAAATGCCCCAGTATTTAGGCTTTAAATAGGACCACGAGAAATGCGGCTCATAGCCGACACGTGCCGTTAAACGAATATTTTGTTGAGAATCTGTCATAAAAAACGTTGCGGAAATTCACCGCACTTTATCCCGTTAGAAATTGAACCAGCCTTGATCAAAGGCCATTTTTATCGTCATGATAAAAGACATGGCGACCACCATTGGGCGAATCAATGTTTTACCTTTGGTCATTACCATTTTTGCGCCTAAATTGGCACCGATAAATTGGCCCGCCATCATGGTCAAACCGACCGTCCATAAAATTTGCCCGCCGATAAGGAAGAAAACTAAGGAAGCCAAGTTAGAAGTAAAATTCATGACTTTGGCATGCGCGGTTGCCTTGGCTAAATTAAACCCCAGTAATGTCACACAGGCTAAACTCATAATTGAGCCGGTGCCAGGCCCGAAAAATCCGTCATAAAAGCCCATCAATGTACCGATACAAAAAGCAAAAATCGGATAAGACAGGCGTTGTTTACGATCTTCATCGCCCAGTTTAGGCGTCACTAAAAAATAAACGCCGATCGCTAAAATTAAAAATGGCAGCATTTTTTTAATGACGGAGGCGTCAATCAGCTGAATTAAAATCGTTCCGGCGACAGAACCAAAGAAAATCATCAGCAAAATTAACCAAACTTCCGAAAAATTGACCGCTCTTTTACGTAAAAAATAAAGACTGGCGGAAAAGGAACCGCCACAGGCTTGTAGCTTGTTAGTCCCCAACGCGACCGCAGGCGGAATGCCTGTCATTAGCAATGCCGGAATCGTGATTAATCCACCACCGCCGGCAATCGCATCAATAAAACCGGCAACAAACGCCACCCCAAATAAAATGGCTAAAATATCAAGACCGAATTCCATCGCTTACTCCAACCATTCACTCCGATTGGGTGAGTTTAAGATTTGTTGACACAAAAACGGCTCCGGCGGAGTGACTTTGGGTTTGCTTGGTGTTGCCCCCGGTTTTGGCGGTTCAAACCAAGAATAAAGTTCACTATCACAACCATCTCCGGCTGGCACCGGTGCCTGATTTTCACAATGTTGTGCGCCTTGTGGACAAGTGAGCCGCACATGAAAATGGGAGTCATGCCCAAACCACGGGCGAATTTTGTGTAACCAAGCACGATCTGAACCGGCAGTTTCACAGAGCTTTAACTTAATCGCCGGATTAACAAAAATACGCGTCACTTTCGGATCTTCCGCAGCCAACTTAATCAGTTTTGCGTGATTGGCTGTCCAGACACTGTCATCCACCCGTTGCGCTTTGCGGTTCACCACCAACAAACCTTTACCGTCAGAATTCAACGCATCAGTGTCAGACATACTGCCCATACGCAACCAAATGTCCGCATCCAAGCCCATTTGATGGCTGGCATGTCCCGTCAAAAAACGTCCGCCCCCCGGCATGGCAATATCGCCCACCAACATAGTCGGTAAGCCGGCCGCTTTGGCGCGTTGCCCTAGACGTTGCAAATAACGAATCATGTCCGGATGACCATAATAACGGTTCTTATTCATCCGAATAACTTGATAGCCTTCGCCTTTATAAGGCAAGGGTTCTGCGCCGATAATACAGCCGTTGGAATAGCTACCAATCGGCTCGGCTTTGCCATTTTCCGTCGGAATTGGGCGTTTAATTTGTTGCCAGTCTTGTGGGGCGGCAAAAGTGGACGCCGCAAAAAAAACGCTGCTAAAAATGACCGCACTTTTGATGACGTAATAAAGAATCTTATTCACTATGAATGCCCTTGTTACAAATTATCGACACTGCGCTTGAAATCGTAATAAATGATCTAACAACACAATCGCCATCATCGCTTCGGCAATCGGCACGGCACGAATCCCCACACAAGGGTCATGGCGACCTTTGGTTACTACCTCCACGGGTTCGTTATTAAGATTAACGGAACGCCCCGGAAGGGTGATGCTGGAGGTAGGTTTTAACGCAATGGTCGCAATAATTGGTTGTCCTGAGCTAATACCGCCCAAAATGCCGCCCGCATGATTAGAAAGAAATCCCTCCGGTGTCATTTCATCACGATGTTCACTGCCGCGTTGTTCTACGACGGCAAAACCATCGCCAATTTCTACGCCTTTTACCGCGTTAATGCTCATGAGAGCGTGCGCTAAATCTGCATCTAAACGATCAAATACCGGTTCGCCTAAGCCTACAGGCACATTTTCAGCAACGACGGTTAATTTTGCGCCGATGGAATCGCCCTGCTTTTTCAATTCACGAATTAATTCATCGAATTTTTCCACCGCACTTTTATCCGGACAGAAAAACGGATTACTATTCACTTCCACCCAATCGATGTTTTCAAAGGATTGGGGCGCGATTTTTACCTTGCCGATTTGGCTTAAAAAGCCTCGCACTTCAATACCGAATTGTTCACGTAAATATTTTTTTGCAATAGCGCCTGCCGCCACACGCATGGCGGTTTCACGGGCAGAAGACCGACCGCCACCGCGATAATCACGAATGCCGTATTTTTGCTGATAAGTGAAATCGGCATGCCCCGGGCGAAAACGATCTTTGATTTCGCCATAATCTTGCGAACGTTGATCGCCGTTTTTGATGATCATGCCAATGCTGGTGCCCGTGGTTTTCCCCTCAAAGACGCCGGATAAAATTTGCACTTCATCGTCCTCACGACGTGGCGTGGTGTAACGAGAAGTACCCGGTTTGCGGCGATCTAAATCCGGCTGAATATCGGCTTCCGAGAGCGCCATATTCGGTGGCATGCCATCGACAATACAACCTAATGCAATGCCATGAGATTCACCAAAGGTGGTCACGCGAAATAATTGCCCAATCGTATTTCCTGCCATAATCTTCTCTCTTCAATTCGATTTATGATTTCACTTCCACCAACGGCATAATCGCGCCGGTATCTTGATTTTTGATAAAGATATCAAGCTGATTGAAGGCGATCTCAATATTATTTTCCGCAAATAATTCGTTAACACGGCGGTTTAACGCATCAATAGTGTTTGTACGCTCAGAGACTTGAGAAACATAAACCCGCAATTCATGATCCAAGGTGCTGGCGCCAAAACTGAGGAATAAGGCGCGCGGCTCCGGATCTTTCATAATATTAGTTTGTTCAGCTGCCGCTTGTAACAATAAGCGTCTGACCAATTCTAAATCAGAGCCATACGCCACACCAATGGAGATCACCACGCGAGTAATCGTGTTAGACAATGCCCAGTTAGTGACCTGTCCGGTCACGAAAGATTTATTTGGTACAATCACTTCTTTACGATCAGGATCGATAATCGTAATCGCACGAATACGAATTTTCGCTACCGTACCGGTCACATCGTTAATGGTGACAGTATCGCCAACTCGAATCGGACGTTCAAATAAGAGAATAATACCCGACACGAAGTTCGCAAAAATTTCCTGCATACCGAAACCGAGACCTACAGAAAGTGCGGCGAATAACCACTGTAATTTTGACCATGACATGCCCAAGGTGGCAAACGCCCAAGCACTTCCGATAGCCACTAACGTGTACGTTAATAAGGTATTAATCGTATAAGGCGTGCCTTGCGACAACTTCACGCGGGAGAAAATCAACGCTTCTAAAATCCCCGGCAAGTTGCGCACTAAAATGTAAGTAATACCGATAATCACTAACGCCACAAGTAAGTTAAATAGCGAAATACTTTCGGTCACTACGCCGGCTTCTGTTGTGGTCGTTTGTTGCCATAACGTAATGTCGCGTAAGTAACTTGCTACAGTAACTAAATCCGACCACACATAATAGAAAATCGCAAATAATGCCGTCCAAATGAATAAATCGGCAAAGCGTAACAACTGACCACGGACTTGGTTAACCGCCATGCCTTCTTCTTGTTCACTTACCACAACCACATCATCAGAAGGCGAACCATCATTCAACTCAGCCGCTTTTTGCTGACGTTTTTCTTGCAAGCGACGGTATGCTAAACGACGGGAGGAAACCGTAATCGCACGATATAGCGTGTAACGAACCAGAGACCAAATCACCCAAGCGATGTAGGTGTTAATCATGTGGTTAATCAAGTTAAGTGCGGTGTAGTAATAACCGAGCGCGACCAATACAATCAATCCGACCGGCACTAATTGCAATAAAATGCGGACAATTTTTAAAACCAGTTCGTCTCGGTGATCACGGTTTGTCTGGCCTAATGTTTTTGAGGCTTTACGAAAACGTGGCGCAATAATGGCGATACAAAAAATCAAGGCGACCATGGTATTCAATTCGCCAAGCACATCATTGGCTAAACCGCTATCCATAACATTACTGAAAACCGAGGTATTCAATAATAATACTACCGCGACAATGATTCGTTTCGTCACCGCTCTCAGTTTTTCCGCTTCATCCTGAGAGAATCCAAAATGACGAACGGAGATACCATTCGGTCGTAAAAGTGCAAGCACAAAGCTAAAGAACCACCAATATGCCGCCATACTCAACGACCATTGCCAAAATTCCGCCGGATTTCGAACAAAGAAAAAGCCCAACAGTTGGCACACGGCTAAAAACCATAATGTGGATGGCAAAGCAATAATCGCCGTCAATAAAAGTGCCATTGGCGTATGCCACTGACTGTCGGAACGAAGTGTATTAATTTCACTGTTAATGGTAGCTAAACGTTGTTTAATCAGTGTTTTAAATCTGAAAATAATACCGCCAATCAGTACCAAAATTGCCACAAACATGAGCAAATAAGGCAAGTTATCAAAATTTTTCGGAAAACCTAATTTTTTACTAATTCCCTCAAATTGCTCACCAAGTGACATCGGTAACTGCTTAAACCACGCTAAATTGATCGGGTTATTGCTTTTAACCCAAAAGCTTTGCTGATCCAACTTCGCCTGAATTTGATCGCTAAGCTGTGTAATTTGCTGTTGTGTCAATTCTAAAGAAATCGCCAAATTTAATTGGTTATTTAAAGACTTAATCACATCGGAGGCAATTTTACGGCGCTCTGTCAACAAATTGGTGAGCTGTGCTTTTTCTTCTGCCGTAAAGGTTTGGTTCTGCTCGGCTTGAACTTTCGCTAAATACGCCTCCAAATCATAAAGCTCATTGCGGCGTTGGGTCATGTCAAAAATTTGCACACGCAAATCTGCAATTTGTTTTGATAGACCTTGGATATTCAAGTTTGTCGGTAATTTTTGTTTTTGCTGTTGGATGATCCGTGATAGCACCAAGGTGCCTTGTAACGCACTAATTTGCTCATCAATGGTACGCTGCGTTTGCGTTAAGCTGTCTAACACGCTACGCATACGCAATTCATCTTGTGTTAAGGTATTGGTTTTTTCCGTTTGCTCCAACAAAAATTGGCTCAATTGCGCATTACGCTCCAACTCTTTCTGAATGTAATTATTTTTAACCGCACTTTGGCTTTGTTGCTGTACTTGATCAACTTGATTTTGTGTTTGTGCCAAATGCTGTTGATTAATCGCCTCTTGCATTGCGGAAATTTGTTGCTGTTGCACTTGCGCACGGGCGTTTAATAAGTCATAGCGGCTTTGGTATAACACCGTCAACTGATCGCTGTTTTTCAGTAGAATTTGATTGTAATTATTTTTTAAATCAATCAGTTGCGATTCTAACTGATACTGCTGTTTCAATGTCTCTGAGGTCGTGCTCTCGCTCAGCTTTTTGTTCAGCTCTTGCGTGCGTTTTAAATTGGAGGTTAGTGTCGCCTGCGCTCGCTCAGATACGGCGCTTTGCCCCGCCAATTGGCTGTTCACGGTCCCTAACGCCGATTGTGTTTCCTGTTGTTGTTCGGTTAATTTCTCAACCTGAGCCTGTAGATCCGCTAAGCGACGAGATTGATAATCTGCCGCTTTTGCCGTATCCAATTGCTTTTTCAGCGTTTGTAACTCAGCACTATTTTTTTGAATTTCAGCATCTGCGCCATTCAAGGTAGCTTGTAGCGTCTCATTGGTCTTTTGCTGGGCTTGAATTTGTTGCAAGAGATCCAAAGAGGTTTGAATATCTGTGAACAAGGTTTGCTTTTCATCGCCATCCGGCATTTTTTGTGCCGTAGCAAGATCCGCCTTGAGGCTTTTTTCGGTTGGCAAAGACAGGGTATTTTGATCGGCAAAGGCACTGTGTGAGATCGCCATGTTCAAAAATAAGGCAGCACAAAGTGCGGTTAAAAACGCATTTATTTTCATATTTATCCTAATTGTTTCGCTAGCCAGATTGCTAACGTTTTCCGAGAAACTTTGATTGCGCCGTCGCTTAAATTTAACGGCAATTCATAATAGGCAACGGGTTGTTTAAAACGTTCCAATCGCCCCTGTAAAAATACCTTCAGATTTTCCACCGCACTTTTAGTGAGCTCTCGCCATTCCACAATGGCTACCGGTCGTTGGCCGAATTCTGAATCAGGAATGGGCAACACAAAAACCTGTTTGACTAAATCAGATTGTAAAATCAGTTTTTCAATTTCTTCCGGCTGAATATTTTCTCCACCGGAAATAAACATATTATCAATTCGCCCTGAAATCACAAGTTCGCCGTCGTGCCACACACCTTTATCTTTCGTGGCAAACCAACCTTGTTCGTTAAGAAGAGAAACGATACGGCCCTGTTGCCAATAACCTAACGCCAAGCCTGCACCACGCAACCAAATTTCCTCATTGTGCAAACAGTATTCACGTCCGGCTAAGGGCTGCCCTACCCCGTTTTTTTCATCACTTTGTTTAGCAAACACCGTTGAAGCCATTTCTGTCATGCCATAACCGGAATAACTTTTCACGCCTAGGCGATGTAACGATTGTGTCAATGCTAACGGAATATGTGCCCCGCCAAGCAATACCGCACGTGTTTGTCTCGTTGAGGGATTTTCCTGCAAATACGATAACCAGCGTTGCACTTGCGTTGGCACCAAAGAAACATGAGTCACCTGATTGACTGCCGCATAAAAATCATCGCCCGATAACACCAACGTTGCCCCTGTCGTCAGCCAGCGCCACACAATGCCCTGCCCGGAGACGTGATACAACGGCAATGAAAGCAACCAAGAATCTGTTGCGCCAAATTGCATTAAATTACATACGCCTTGTGCATTGGCCAAATGCGCTTGCACATTATGCACAACGGCTTTTGGCAAGCCCGTGGAACCTGATGTGAGCGTCATAGTAGCCGGTTGCGTCAAATTAACGGGAAAATCACCGAAAGCGTCGATTTTCTCTGCCTGCTTTATGGCATCCGAAAAGGTGAAAAAACACTTAAAAATCTGACCGCACTTTTGTTGTTCTGTAGTACATTCCGCCTGATCTGAGGTAAAGAAAAAACCTGCATTATAGGCTTGGCAAAGGGCAATGCGTTTTTCTAGAGGAAACATGGGGTTGAGAATTAAAACGCGGGCACCGATTTGAATCGCCGCTAAATAAAACAGCACCAGTTCTAGACTATTTTTCCCACACAATGCGATGCCATTTTTTGGCTTCACACCAAGATGTTGTAAATACGTGGAGATTTGCTGTGTTTTTTTGAGGAGTTGCGGCCATGTAAAAGCGTCGCCTTGCAAAACTTGCAAGGCGATTCGCTTAGAAAATAAAGGAGATTGTGCAAATTGATGACCCAGTGCCATAAGCGTTAATTTGCCGTAAAAAATGACCGCACTTGATCAATTAAGTATTCCGGCAAATGCATAGACTGCATAGCCCCTTCCAACATAAGCATTTTACGACCGCTGTTGGTATTTGTGATCACCCAATACGGCGTATCCGGAATTTGTTTCGGTTTCGTATGATTTCCTGCCATTAACAAGGTGCCTTCATCACGGGCAAAATAAACGCGCGTACGCCCTTGCAATGACTCGGTGGCGAGGGCAAACCCTTCCGGGTTGGTGCGATATAAAATTGTCAGAATATTTAAGAAACGAATGACCGCTTTATTTTCTTGTTTAAATGCTTCTGAATTGAGTAACGCTTCTAATTTTGTGATGGTTTTCTGCATAACCTCATCGGATTGCTTTTTAATCACCGGCTTGTTAATTTCTTCTTCGAAAACAGGTGGTTGTTCCACTATCTGAATTGGCTCATTGGAAGACGTAGTGACCGTCGTCGATTGACTTTCCGGAAGACTAAAATAAGCATTGCGCGGAGAAAGATTTAATAAACGGCGTAAAATATCCGATGCACTTTCGCCAATAGATTGCGTGTTGCCGGCAATGTATTGATAAAGCTCTTCGTCCACTTCGATAATTTTCATTTTCTTTCTCCACTTGCTTGATCTATTTAAGCTTTTCGCACATTATAGCGAGCTATTAGCAAATTCTCTAGCCCCAAATTTAGCCGATGGAAAAATTACTCAATTTTCAATTTAATGAATTAAAACAAGCAATTAACAAACCTGTTTTGGTGTTCATTCATGGTTTATTCGGCGATATGAATAACTTGGGCATCATCGCTCGCGCCTTTAGTGATGATTATTCTATTTTACGGATGGATTTACGTAATCACGGCTTGAGTTTTCATAGCGAAGACATGAATTATGATTTAATGGCGAAAGATGTAGTTGACGTGATTCATTCTTTGGGCATTCATGAAGTGATTTTAGTCGGGCATTCCATGGGTGGAAAAACCTCTATGGTTTGTGCCGCAAATTACCCTAAATTCGTCAAAGGCTTAGTCGTGATTGATATTGCACCTGTCGCTTATGGCGAACATGGGCATGATGACGTATTTAACGGTTTATTTGCTGTAAAAAATGCTCAACCCCATACCCGTCAAGAGGCTAAACCCATTTTATCGCAGCATATTCGCGATGAAAGCGTACAACAATTTATGTTGAAATCCTTTGATGCCTCAAGTGACGATTATTTTCGCTTTAATTTGACCGCACTTAAACACAATTACCCTTACTTAATGGGCTGGGAATCACGCCACATCACACAGCCCTGCTTGTTTATTAAAGGCGGCAATTCCTCCTACATTTTAACCGAATACACCGACCTGATTTTATCCCAATGCCCACACGCGGCCTCCTTTACTATTAACGGTAGCGGACATTGGGTTCATGCGGAAAAACCGCAATTTGTTATCCGTGCAATCACGCATTTTTTAAATAGAATTAATAGCTCAGATGAATCCAAATAGAATTTCATTTGGTGCGGAATCTATGATATAGTTCGCAACAAATTTCGTTGTGGCTTATCATTATCACTTTCTGAATAATTCTTTATTCAAGTGATAAACACGCCAGTGGTTAACAAAATGGCAAAACAAGATTCTGACTACATTACTTTAGATTTATTTAGTGAAATTCGTAGAGTTGGACGTCCGAAAACCAATCCACTGAGTCGGGAGCAACAAATCCGTATTAATAAGCGCAATCAATTAAAACGTGATAAATCCTGTGGATTAAAGCGTGTCGAATTGAAATTGCATGCGGATTTAGTTCAACAACTAGAAGATTTAGCATCAACTCGAAACGTGAATCGTTCCGAGCTAATCGTAGCAATTTTACAAGATTATTTTAACGTTAAGAAATAGGTAACAAGATGGCTGTTGTCGGCTTATTTTATGGTAGTGATACAGGCAATACTGAAAACATTGCCAAAATGATTCAAAAACAATTAGGTAGCGAATTAGTTGATATTCGTGACATTGCAAAAAGCAGCAAAGAAGATATCGAAGCGTATGATTTTCTTCTGTTTGGTATCCCAACTTGGTACTACGGTGAAGCACAATGTGACTGGGATGATTTTTTCCCAACATTAGAGCAAATTGATTTTACCGATAAACTTGTCGCCATCTTTGGGTGCGGTGATCAGGAAGATTATGCAGATTATTTCTGCGACGCCATGGGAACCGTGCGTAATATTATCGAACCACACGGTGCGATTATTGTCGGACATTGGCCGACTGAAGGTTACAATTTTGAATCTTCGCAAGCATTAGTTGACGATGATACATTTGTCGGATTATGCATTGATGAAGATCGTCAACCGGAATTAACGTCTGAACGTGTCAACAAATGGGTTACACAAGTTTATGACGAAATGTGTTTGGCTGAGTTAGCTTAATAGCAAAAAAGGAGCTGTTATGTCTGAAGAAAACATCAAATTATTAAAAAAAGCAGGATTAAAAATTACGGAACCCCGTTTGACAATTCTTGCTTTAATGCAAAAACACAGTGAACAGCATTTTTCTGCGGAAGATGTTTACAAAATGCTATTAGAAAACGGTGCAGATATCGGTTTGGCTACGGTATATCGTGTTTTAAACCAATTCGATGAAGCCAAAATCTTAATTCGCCATAACTTTGAAGGAAATAAATCGGTTTTTGAGTTGGCGCCAACCCAGCATCACGACCATATTATCTGTACTGATTGCGGTAAAGTGTTCGAATTTAATGATGAATTAATTGAAAATCGCCAAAAAGAAATCAGTAAGCAGCACGGTATTGAACTCTCCAGCCATAGTCTATATCTTTATGGAAAATGTAGTGACATTAATCAATGCCCAGAAAACAACAAAAAATAATCACAAATAAGGCGGTCTTTAAACCGCCTTATTCGTAATAACACATCAAAACCGATCACACTTTTCTCGCCTAAAAACAAGATTTTCCTTAGGGGAAAATGCCTTGTTATGCTATAATCACGCCAATTTTTTCACATTAATTTTAATGATTAGGAAGTTCTAAATGTCTGATTTCGTCCAAGATATTACGCCGGTCAGTATTGAAGAAGAGCTGAAATCTTCATACCTCGATTACGCCATGTCCGTTATTGTAGGGCGTGCCTTGCCTGATGTACGTGACGGCTTAAAACCGGTACACCGCCGCGTGTTATTTGCGATGCACGAAGGGGGCAATGCCTACAATAAACCTTACCGTAAATCTGCCCGCATTGTGGGTGACGTCATCGGTAAATATCACCCACACGGTGATAGCGCGGTATATGATACCTTGGTGCGTATGGCACAACCTTTCTCCTTGCGTTATATGTTAGTGGACGGTCAAGGTAACTTCGGATCTGTAGATGGTGATGCGCCGGCGGCGATGCGTTATACGGAGGCCCGTATGACCAAAATCGCCCACGAATTATTGGCAGATCTCGATAAAGAAACCGTTAATTTCGTGCCAAACTATGATGGCTCAGAAATGATTCCTGAAGTATTGCCAACCAAAGTCCCAGCCTTATTAGTCAACGGTTCTTCCGGTATTGCTGTCGGGATGGCGACCAATATTCCCCCACACAATCTAGGCGAAGTATTAGACGGTTGCTTGGCTTATATCGAAAATAACGATATCACCATTGATGAATTAATGGGTTATATTCCCGGCCCGGATTTCCCAACAGCCGCACTCATTAACGGTCGTAAAGGCATTGAAGAAGCCTATAAAACCGGTCGTGGTAAAATTTATGTACGTGCCCGTGCAGAAATTGAAACTGATGAAAAAGGCCGTGAAAGCATCATCGTGAACGAAATTCCGTATCAAGTTAATAAAGCCAAATTAATCGAAAAAATTGCGGAATTCGTCAAAGAGAAAAAAATTGAAGGCATTAGCGGTTTACGTGATGAATCAGATAAAGACGGTATGCGTATCGTCATTGAAATCAAGCGCGATGCTGTGGGTGAAGTGGTATTAAACAACTTGTATGCCCTCACGCAAATGCAGGTCACTTTCGGGATTAATATCGTGGCATTAGACCATGGTCAGCCGAAACTCTTAAATTTAAAACAGCTCATTGAAGCATTCGTGTTACACCGCCGCGAAGTGGTGACCCGCCGTACCATTTTTGAATTACGCAAAGCCCGTGAACGCACCCATATTTTGGAAGGTCTTGCTATTGCGTTAGCCAATGTGGATCCAATTATTGAGCTAATTCGTCAAGCACCAAACCCGGAAAGCGCCAAACGTGAATTACTTGCTCGTCCATGGCAACTTGGCCATGTTGCAGAGATGTTGGCAGCAACCGGTGTCGATGCCGCTCGCCCGGAAGATTTAGACGAACAATATGGTATCCGTGACGGTTTATATTATTTGACGGAAGTCCAAGCTCAAGCCATTTTAGATTTACGTTTACAAAAATTGACCAACTTAGGTCATGACGAAATTCTAGACGAATACAAAAAATTATTGGAAGCCATCGGCGAATTGCTCTATATCCTACGCAGTCCTGAACGCTTAATGGAAGTGATTCGTGAAGAGCTGGAGCAAATCCGCGAACAATTTAACGATCCGCGCAGAACAGAAATTACCGCCGCTTCCGGCGACATTAATTTAGAAGATTTAATCGCCCAAGAAGATGTGGTGGTAACCCTTTCCCACGAAGGTTATGTGAAATATCAACCCATTAGCGATTACGAAGCACAACGCCGAGGTGGTAAAGGCAAATCTGCGACAAAAATGAAAGAAGAAGATTTCATTGAGAAACTCTTGGTTGCCAATACCCATGACACCATTCTTTGTTTCTCCAGCCGTGGACGCTTATATTGGCTGAAAGTGTATCAACTTCCGCAAGCTAGCCGTGGCTCGCGCGGACGACCAATCGTCAATATTTTACCGCTCAATGAAAATGAACGTATTACCGCCATTTTACCGGTGACCGCTTATGAAGAAGATAAATTCGTCGTCATGGCAACCGCCGGCGGTATTGTGAAGAAAATCGCGTTAACCGAATTCAGCCGTCCACGTTCTAGCGGTATCATCGCGCTGAACTTACGCGACGAAGATGAATTGATCGGCGTAGATATTACCGACGGCAACAATGAAATCATGTTGTTCTCTTCCCAAGGTCGCGTAGTACGTTTCAGCGAATCCGCTGTCCGTGCAATGGGGCGTTTGGCCACAGGGGTACGCGGTATCAAACTTGCCTTAACCAATGATCTGAATGACGATGAAAGTGCGGTTGAAATTGAAGAGGTTTCTGATGACAACACAGAAGAAACCTTAGATCTCAACATCGATAAAGTCGTTTCTTTGGTCATTCCGAAAAATGACGGCGAAATTCTCACCGCAACACAGAACGGCTACGGCAAACGGACGAAATTAGAAGAATATCCGACCAAATCCCGTAATACCAAAGGGGTAATTTCCATTAAAGTAAGTGAGCGTAATGGCAAAGTCGTTGCGGCAACCCAAGTGGTTGATACGGACCAAATCATGTTAATCACCGATGCCGGTACCTTGGTTCGTACCCGAGTCAGTGAGGTCAGCATCGTCGGACGTAACACTCAAGGTGTTCGCTTAATCCGCACAAGCGAAAATGAGCATGTTGTGAGCTTGGAGCGTATCTGCGATGTCGATGACGAAGAAGGCGAACAAGAAAGTGCGGTAGAAAATACCGAAGAATAACAACATAAGAGCATTTTAAGGCAGCAGTGTTTTATTGCTGCCTTAAATATTGGGGGATAAATGGATATTTATTTAGTTTATTTGCACATTATTTGTGCCTTTGTCAGCCTCGGATTACTCATTATTCGTGGTGCTATGCAGTTAACGAAGAAAGACTGGCGAGCAGTCAAATCGTTGAAAATTCTACCGCACTTAATAGATACCCTATTGGTTTTAAGCGGTATTATTATGTTATTTATATTTAACTACGGCTTACCGGTGTGGATTATTGCGAAGACGGTATTATTGATCGGCTATATTGTCTTCTCGGCAAAATTCTTCAGTAAAAAACAATTGCAAAATCAACCGCACTTTTTCTTCTTGGCGCTTGTGTTACTGATAGGCACGATCCTAATCGGTTATTTTCACTAAAAATAAAAAAGTGGGTTTAATACCCACTTTTTTATCCCCCAGCTAATTTCACCTTGTAGCCTTTCTGTTCCAGCAGCTGTTTCAGTAAATCACGTTTTTCACCCTGAATTTCGATAGTATGATTTTTTACTGAACCACCACATCCACAACGTTTTTTTAGTTCCGCAGCTAAGGTTTTCAATTCGCTTTCGGCTAATCCAAGCCCGGTAATAATGCTCACACC
The DNA here is from genome assembly GCF_057314075.1 of Aggregatibacter sp. Lineage (NCBI taxonomy): Bacteria > Pseudomonadati > Pseudomonadota > Gammaproteobacteria > Pasteurellales > Pasteurellaceae > Aggregatibacter > Aggregatibacter sp. The sequence goes on from NZ_DBHLAR010000005.1 coordinate 85,367, forward strand.
ATTACCTTTACGGCCACTTTTTTGCAGTTGAATTCGTACGATACCATCACTTTGTGGAATCTCTTCCTGCGGTTTATCGGCTTTAATCCGTCCTACTTCAGTAGAATAAACTAATTGATTTATCATAATAAATTACGCGATAGAAGTATTAATCGCTTTCAATACCTCTGCCGGGTTTTCGGCCTGCGTAATTGGACGTCCAATGACCAAATAATCAGAACCTGAACGAATGGCAGCAGCTGGTGTCATCACACGACGTTGGTCACCAAAATCAGAGCCAATCGGACGAATCCCTGGTGTAACAAGCAAGAAGTTTTCACCACAGTTACGACGTAAAATTTCCACTTCCTGCGGAGAACATACCACGCCATCTAAACCTGCACGTTGAGTCAAATGCGCTAGACGAATCACCTGTTCCATTGGAGAGGCGTTAATGCCAATTTGCAATAAATCCAAATCTTCCATACTCGTTAACACGGTCACTCCAATTAATAACGGTGCATCTTTTCCATAAGGCTCAAGAATTTTTTTCGCTTCCTCCATCATGCGCAAACCACCGCTTGCGTGTAAGTCCACCATCCAAACGCCTAAATCAGCTGCAGAACGAACCGCTCTTGCCACAGTATTCGGAATATCATGAAATTTCAAATCAAGGAAAACATCAAAACTACGCGAATGTAATTGTTTCACAAAATTCGTTCCAAGAGTGGTAAACATTTCTTTCCCGACTTTTAAACGACAATTTTGTGGGTCAAGCTGATCAACTAACGCTAAAGCATCTGCTTCTTTTTCATAATCTAATGCGATGATGACTTTATTTGTCATATATTTCTCCTTACAGATAAGCAATGTTAGCAGCTAATCATGTTCAATCGCGCTAACCGGTTTAATCGTTTCCCATTGACGACAAGAGGGACAACACCAAATTAATTTATGGGTTTGATAACCGCAATTACTACAACGATAATCAAAAGTTTGTTTAATGCGCTCTCCCACCATTTTATGTAACAAAATCAAACTATCCTTCCCTCTTCCATTTTCTGCATCATCAATTTGATATTGAATAAAACGGTGAAAAATAGGCGTAGCCGGATTTTGTTGGAGCTGTTGGTAAAGCTTAAGTTGTGCCGCAGCAAGCCCATCTTTTTCTTCAATAAGATCAGCTAACATCAAGGATACTGCACTATTATGATTTTTTTGATTGGCTTTGATGAGAAATAACTCAAAATTATCTAACTGATTTAATTTTTGGTAGCAGAATTTCAAGGTGTTTAAAACTTCACCTATATAATCAGAATTTTGCGTCAAAATATTTTCTAAAATATCGACCGCACTTTTATAGTTTTCTTGTTTAATCGCTAAATCAGCAAGCATTATGGATGCCCTAGCACAACTAGGAGAAACCTTTAAGGCTTGCAATAAAATCTGTTGAGGGTTTTCTTTGCTATCTTGAGGTAAATTGCGCACGTATTCACAATAATAGTGTGCCAATTCAATATGATTTTTTTTAGGAGAGATTTTTGCAAGCTTTTCAGCAACGTTAATGGCTTTTTTCCATTCTTTCGTTTTTTGATAAATAATTGCCAGTTGTTGTAATGCCGCCTCAGCAAATTCGGGCTCATCAACCATTAAAATATAAAGATGTTCAGCACGATCAAAAAAACCCACTGCCATAAAATCTTTCGCAAGCTGTTGTTTAGCAAGCAATTTTTGTTCAAAGGTATAATGTGGGCTGTTATCTAATGCTTGATGAATTCGTAATGCACGATCTACCTCGCCTCGCGAACGAAAAAGATTTCCCAGTGTTAACTCAGCCTCAAATTGTGATGAGCTATTAATTTCATTTTCACTTTCTTGTTTTTGGAGCATATCCAAAAATAAATCAACTGCTTTATCTGTTTGATTAGCTAGTAAGAAATTAACCCCAGTTACATAATCACGGGAAAGTTTATTACTTATGTCCTCCTGATCTTTTTTAGCACTACGATGCCCCATATACCACCCATAAGCGGCAGCAATTGGTAAAAGAAGGAAAAGCAATTCAAGCATTATTGAGAAACCTTATCTCTGCTGTTTGTTAATTCATTAATTTGTAAGGTTTGACGTTTGATCTGACGATTTAATGCAATATTTTTAAGTTTTAGTTTGATATAGAAAAAACCGGTAATGAACCAACCAAGGATAAGTCCTAAGCCGAATAAAATAGCAACTAAGGTAGAAAGTTGGAATTGGCTTTGTGCGACAATATAGTTGAACGTAATAACTTGATCATTATTTGCACCGACGGTGACTGCAACTAACACAATAGCTAACACGATGATTAATCCGAAAATATATTTAATCATTTTCTTTCTCCTTAAAATAAAGTTGCTTTCATTATGCCAAAAATGAGCATAAAAAACGACACTTAAAAGTGCCGTTATAAAAAGTTAGTCAAATAAATTATGCGTAAACATCAACGCGTTCTCTTAGCTCTTTTCCAGCCTTAAAATAAGGTACACATTTTGCATCTAATTTTACTTGTTCACCAGTTTTAGGATTACGACCTAAACGAGGCTGACGACAATGCAAAGAAAAGCTACCAAATCCACGCACTTCAATACGTTCACCACTTTCTAATACATATGACATTTGTTCTAAAATCGCTTTTACTGCTTCTTCAACAGATTTAACAGGTACACTGTGATTTTTCTGTACTAAAAGTTCAATCAGCTCTGATTTAGTCATACTATTCTCCTAACTCTTTAAACCGGCATATTACTATGCCGGTTTTATTAACAAAGCGAATTATTCACCTTTTGCTGCTTTGAAAGCTTCAGCCATTGCATTTGGAATAGCAACATCTTCTTGCTTATTCACATTTGCAACTGCAGACGCTTCTTCAGCTTGATCTTTCGCACGAACAGATAAGTGAACAATACGAGCTTTACGATCTACGCCGGTGTATTTTGCTTCAATCACATCGCCTGCAGCAACTTCATTTGTTAAATCAGCTGCGCGGATGTAACCTTCCACACCACCGTCTAGTTCAACTTTAGCACCTTTCGCATCGGCTTCAACAACTTTAGCATTTAATACAGTGCCTTTTTTATTGATAGCAACGAAGTTATTGAATGGATCTTCTTCAAGTTGTTTGATACCTAAAGAAATACGCTCTTTCACTGCATCGACTTGTAATACAACTGCGGCAACTTCATCACCTTTTTTGTAATTACGTACAGCTTCTTCACCTTGAACATTCCAAGAAATGTCAGATAAATGAACTAAACCGTCAATACCGCCTTCTAAACCGATGAAGATACCAAAGTCAGTGATAGATTTGATTTTACCAACAACTTTGTCACCTTTGTTGTGAGTTTCAGCGAATTGAGCCCATGGGTTTGCTTTGCATTGTTTTAAGCCTAAAGAAATACGACGACGTTCTTCATCGATTTCTAATACCATCACTTCAACTACATCACCTAAGCTAACCACTTTAGATGGGTGAATATTTTTGTTAGTCCAATCCATTTCAGAAACGTGAACTAAACCTTCAACACCGTCTAAAATTTCAACAAAACAACCGTAGTCAGTTAAGTTAGTTACTTTACCGGTTAATTTGCTGTTTACTGGGTGATTTTCAGCGATTGCAGCCCAAGGATCTTGACCTAATTGTTTTAAGCCTAAAGATACACGAGTACGATCTTTATCGAATTTCAATACTTTAACGGTGATTTCATCACCAACATTAACGATTTCGCTTGGGTGTTTAACACGTTTCCAAGCCATATCGGTAATATGTAATAAACCGTCAACACCGCCTAAATCAACAAATGCACCGTAGTCAGTTAAGTTTTTAACAGTACCTTTAACTTCTGCACCTTCAGACAAGTTCGCTAATACTTCTTCACGATCTTGGCTGCTTTCAGATTCGATTACTGCACGACGGGAAACAACAACGTTGTTACGTTTTTGATCAAGTTTGATTACTTTGAATTCTAATTCTTTACCAAGTAAGTGATCTGCGTCACGAACTGGACGGGTATCAACTAATGAACCCGGTAAGAATGCGCGAACACCGTTTAACTCAACTGTGAAGCCGCCTTTCACTTTACCGTTAACTAAACCAAGTACAGTTGCTTGTTCGTCATAAGCTTTTTCCAATACAATCCAAGCTTCGTTGCGTTTTGCATCAGCACGGGAAGCAACAGTTTCACCGAAACCATCATCCACAGCTTTAAGCACAACATCAACAACATCACCAACTTGAACTTCCAATTCACCTTGTGCATTTAAAAATTCTTCGGAAGGAATTGCAGACTCGGATTTAGAACCGGTATCTACAAGGACGAAGCCTTTTTGGATAGCAACAATGGTACCTTTAACAACTGCACCTTGACGGGTTTCAAGGTCTTTTAATGATTCTTCAAAAAGTTGAGCAAAAGATTCTGTCATAATTAATCTTCAATTTAAGTAAATAACGTCCACTTCTAATCCATAAAAAGTGGGGCTGATAATAAAGTTTATCCATCCTTGGGTAAACCGTAAAAATTTAAGCTTTAATATCGATACGTTGCTGAATATAGTTTAAGGCCTGACAAATCACTTCATCGATACTCAATGTCGTGCTGTCAAGTAAAAACGCATCTTCAGCAGGTTTCAAAGGGGCGACTGCTCGATTTCTATCACGCAAATCACGCTCTTTTATCTCGGCTAAAATCTGTGCAAAGTTACCATTAATCCCCTTATTTTGCAACTGGTTATAACGTCTTTTTGCACGTTCCTCCGCACTCGCATCTAAAAATAATTTTACTTGTGCATCAGGAAATACCACCGTTCCCATATCGCGACCATCCGCAATTAAACCATCATTTTTGGCGAAATCCTGCTGAAGTTGTAGTAATGCAACACGAACTTGTGGGAAAACAGCCACTTTTGATGCCGCATCTGCTACTTCTTGCGTACGAATTAAATGGCTGACATCCATGCCACCTAATAATACATTCACTTCACCATTTTTCGGCACAAACTGAATATCTAAATGACGGGCAAGATCAGCCAATTCGGTTTCATTGGTTAAATCAGCATGGCGTTTTAACGCGGCCAATGCCGTCACACGATAAATTGCGCCAGAATCTAGCAACGCAAAACCTAGTTTTTCTGCCAATGCGTAACATAAAGTGCCTTTACCGGCACCGCTTGGTCCGTCAACCGTAATAATTTTATTCATAATTTTTCTCTGTCAAAAGGGATTGAATCTCAACCGTCATCTGGTCAAACATGTCATAACGTTTGCGATACATAGAACGTTTTTTACTTTGAATTTCTTCTAAAGGACGACGCTCAAGTGCGGTCGGAATTTGCCAATAATTTTCTGCCAACTTACCCTCATTTTCCTGCCAAAATTCATCGTAGTTAAACAATAATTTTGCCGAATCATTCCAACGATATTTGGCCTGACGTTTATGCGGAATGCCTTCTAAGCGACAATTCAACGTCTCCGCAAAAACTTTAAAGGCATTCACCAACATAAACATCGGGCGAACACCATGTAGCAATTTTGTCGCCTGACGCACTAAATCTTGCGCCTCATCGCCTTTTGGTCCTTGAATTGATGCGATTAACAAGCAATTATCCGCTAAAAACGTAAAGCTGGCGGAATAAATCGTACGTTGATTAGCATCAGTTAAAGCGATAGCAAAAAAACCTTCATAAGGATCGATATGGTTGAGCGTTAAATTTAGCGCCAATTCATCCGTTAACTGTGCCAACAGTACCGGCTGTTGTGAAATTAATGTCTCGCACAACGACATACCAAAGTGTTTTTCCGCCATGGCAAAATTGGTCTTAATAGCGTCTAAACGCTGTGTCGCATTAAAGTGTTTATCACAGTACTGGCTTAATAACGTATTCACACGATAAGGATACTGAGCAAAAACCGGCTGCCACAATGGATTTTCATGAATAAAATCGACTAACGCCTGGCATTGCGCTGCAAAAACCAAACGGCGCGCCCGATAACGTAGCCATTCCCGCAACAATTTTAATTTGCGTTTTTCTACGGGAAACATTTCATGAAATGTTGGAAAATGGAATTTCGTCACCACAAACCTCAAAAAGAATTCAATAAATTAAGTGCAAAATTATAGCAAAAAGGCAGTTGCTTTTAAATGCGCCGATAGGCTGTAAAAACGCAGAAAAAAACGACCGCACTTTATAGTTCACGTCATCTTTTCGATGAAAAAAGTGCGGTCATTTTCACGGGTATTTTATGCCACAAAGACCTGCTGCACCAAGAGCATATACAATAAAGTGCCGGCGGCAATGGACAAAAACATATTGCGTTTCCAAAAATGCAATGCCAGCACCACTGCGCCTGCAATAAACTCGGGGAAGCCATGAAAGCCGCTCAATACATCAATATTTTTATAGCAATAGACCACCAGCATGCCAAACATCGCCGCAGGCAACACTCGCCCTAAATAACGAATATATTCAGGAATAGGACGGTTGGCAGGGAAAATCCAAAACGGCAGCCAACGCGTAATTTGCACGGCCAAAACGGCAATAGCAATGGTGAGGATCTGTTCCATCAAGCTCATTTATTGCACCCTCTCTAATTTCGTGGTCAGCTTCGGACGACGGAATGTTAAGATCATCCAAATGCCTATCAGGGTTGGTAATAAGAAATAGTCATGACCAAAAATCAGCAGCGAAATAAATGCAATCGCCAGGCCTAACAAGGAACTTTCGTGAGATTTTTCTTTCGTCCAATTTTCCGCAAAAATCACCAGAAACAACGCAGTCATTGCAAATTCTATCCCTTTCAAATTAAACGGAATGATATTGCCAAACAAGTTGCCCAAGACTGCCCCGACCACCCAATACATATGCAGGTAAAAGCTGACAAAAAACAGATACCAGCCACGATCCAAGTGCGGTGGGATTTTTGCCATATAATTAAGAGAAAAAGATTCATCAACTAGGGTTGCGATAAGATACGGGCGCTTTTTGCCTAAAAATTTACCGTATTTTTCCAACATGGAAATACTGTAAAAAATCTGCCGTCCGCTAACCATCAAGGTAATCAGCAACGCATTGAGGGGCGCAAAAGGCAAAGTGAGCGCACCGGCAATAATAAACTCGACAGAACCGCCATAAATCAACAATGCCATTAAAAATGGGTACCACACGCCAAATCCAAGGGCTTTCATATAAATGCCGTAGGCTATGCCAAGAAATAAAAAACCGGCAATCATCGGTGCGCTATACGGCAATGCCGCCTTGGCTGCGGCAAAAATAGGATGACGCGTTGTCTTAACATCAGACATACAACTAATTCCCTTCTAATACAGATAGTTCAGGTAAGGTTGAAAAGCTTTGTGCTTTAACGGTTTCATAGAAGTCATCCACGAAAGCAACTTGCGCATCCGCTTCACGAAAAGCCGCGTATAAATTGCTGTGTAAACCTTGGTCGGTAATTTTGCGCGCCACAATATAACCACGATCTAAATAAGGTTTCGCCGCCCAAAACGGCAATGCTGCCACACCACGCTTACTGGCCACCAACTGAATAATGGCAATGGTGAGCTCACTGGTTCGACGGGTCGGATTAATACCTTTCGGATGCAATACTTTACGTAGCAAATCCAACATATCATCCGGTACAGGATAAGTAATCAGCGTTTGATCAATAAAATCTTCCGCCTGCCAAATATCCTTCGCGGCAAGCGGGTGATCTTTCGCACATAGCCCTACCATTTCATAGGAAAACAACGGCTTATACACAATACCCGGATTTTCTTCCACTTCTTGCACCACCGCCCAATCGGCACGATGACTTAACAGCAAACCAATGGCGTCGGTATGGAAACCGGACACGATATCCAGTTCTACCAACGGCCAATGTTTACGGAAAGAATCCATTGCCGGCATCAACCAATCAAAACAAGTATGGCACTCCACCGCAATGCGTAATTCCCCCGCATCCCCTTGTTTTACACGTGCCAGATCGCGTTCGGCTTCAACCACTTTCGGCATGATTTCATTAGCAAGTTGAATTAACCGTTCCCCTGCGGCAGTGAAATGCAAGGGTTGGGTTTTACGTTCAAATAACGGCAAACCGTATTGATCTTCTAATAATTTAATTTGGTGGGACAAAGCTGACTGGGTGAGATAAACCCGTTTGGCCGCTAACGAAACGCTGCCGGTTTCTTTTAGGGCTAACAAGGTTTTTAAATGTCTGAGTTCAAGGAAGATTGGTTTCATGAGAAAGATTCATACTTATGAGAAAAATGATGAAACCCTATAATACACGAAAATACCCTGCACTTTAATGTTACATGGAAGAAAAGTGCGGTGCATTTTCACTGTATTTTTTGCTTGTCACATATATTAACGCCATAAATCACAAGATCATTAAAATTTTTCATCAACTTTCAGAAAATTATTAATTTGCATAATAAATTTGATTCCGTCATTCTAGCCTCGTACAGACGTTTAGCCGTCTAAATCATTTAACCTATTGAGGAATTAACATGACAACATTTCATTTATCGGGTTTCCCACGCGTAGGGGCAAAACGTGAACTTAAATTTGCCCAAGAACGTTACTGGCGCGGTGAGATCGCTGAAGCCGATTTATTAGACATCGCAAAAAAACTGCGTGAAATTAACTGGCAACACCAAGCCAATGCAAACGCGGATTTCGTGGCAGTGGCAGATTTCACTTTCTACGATCACATTTTAGATTTACAAGTGGCAACAGGCGCCATTCCTGCACGCTTTGGTTTTGATAGCCAAAACTTAACCTTGGATCAATATTTCCAATTGGCGCGTGGCAACAAAACACAATTCGCCATTGAAATGACCAAATGGTTCGACACCAACTACCACTATCTTGTGCCGGAATTCCACAAAGACACCCAATTTAAAGCTAACCCGGCGCACTATGTGCAACAAATCCGCGAAGCTAAAGCCCTTGGTCATAACGTGAAACCCACCCTCGTTGGCCCATTAACCTTCCTTTGGTTAGGGAAAGAAAAAGGTGCAGCATTTAATCGTTTCGATTTGTTAAACAAACTCGTGCCGGTTTATGTGGACATCTTAAACGCATTAACCGCTGAAGGCGTGGAATACATTCAAATTGATGAACCTGCCTTAACCCTTGATTTACCGGCAGAGTGGATTGCCGCCTATAAAGCGGTTTATGCGACGTTTGCTGCGCAAGTCAATGCCAAACTCTTGCTTGCCACCTATTTCGGATCTGTGGCAGAACATGCGGATTTATTGAAATCCTTGCCGGTAGCCGGTCTTCACATTGATTTGGTGCGCGCGCCGGAACAAGTGTATGAATTCGTTGATTATGACAGAATCCTTTCCGTGGGCGTAATTGACGGACGTAATATTTGGCGTGCGAACTTAAACCAAGTGTTAGATGTGGTTGAACCACTAAAAGCAAAATTAGGTGAGCGTTTATGGATTGCGCCAAGCTGTTCTCTACTCCATACGCCTTATGATTTGGCGGTGGAAACCCAGCTACAAGCCAACAAGCAGGAGCTTTATCAATGGTTGGCGTTCACCTTGCAAAAAATTCAAGAATTACGCGTCATTAAGACCGCACTTGAGCAAAGCAGAGCAGCTGTGCAAGCAGAGCTTGATGCCAGCCAAGCAGCCGCTGACGCGCGTAAAAACTCTCGTGAAATCCACCGCACTTGTGTGGCGGAACGTTTGGCAAACCTGCCGAAAAATGCCGATCAACGTAAATCGCCATTTGCGGAACGGATTAAATTACAAAATGCGTGGTTAAATCTACCGTTGCTGCCAACCACCAATATTGGTTCCTTCCCGCAAACCACGGAAATTCGTCATGCCCGTGCCGCCTTCAAAAAAGGCGATCTCAGCTTGGCAGATTACGAAGCGGCAATGAAAAAAGAAATTGAATTCGTGGTGCGTGAGCAAGAAAAATTGGATTTAGACGTGTTAGTGCATGGCGAAGCGGAACGTAACGACATGGTGGAATACTTCGGCGAATTGCTGGATGGGTTTGCATTCACCAAATTCGGTTGGGTACAAAGTTACGGTTCCCGCTGCGTCAAACCACCGGTCATTTACGGCGATGTCACCCGTCCGGAACCAATGACCGTGCGTTGGTCGCAATATGCCCAAAGCCTCACCAACAAAGTGATGAAAGGCATGTTAACCGGTCCGGTAACCATTTTACAATGGTCTTTCGTGCGTAATGACATTCCTCGTTCCACCGTATGTAAACAAATTGCTGTAGCGCTTTCTGACGAAGTGTTAGATTTAGAAAAAGCCGGCATTAAAGTCATTCAAATTGACGAACCGGCCATTCGCGAAGGTTTACCGCTTAAACGCGCCGATTGGGACGCTTACTTACAATGGGCAGGCGAAGCTTTCCGTTTAAGTTCAATGGGTTGTAAAGATGATACGCAAATTCACACACACATGTGTTATTCCGAATTTAACGACATTTTACCGGCGATTGCCGCCCTGGATGCCGACGTGATCACCATCGAAACCTCGCGCTCCGACATGGAATTGCTCACTGCCTTCGGTGATTTCAAATACCCGAACGATATCGGCCCGGGCGTGTACGACATCCACAGCCCACGCGTACCAACCGCAGAAGAAATCGAACATCTTCTTCGCAAAGCGTTACAAGTGGTACCAAAAGAACGCTTATGGGTAAACCCGGACTGCGGACTAAAAACCCGCGGCTGGCCGGAAACTATCGCCGCATTAAAAGTGATGGTAGATGTCACGAAGAAATTACGTGCGGAATTAGCCTAATTCACAGATAGTCGTTCACAAATAAAGGAAAAGCTGAATCTCAGGAGAGGTTCAGCTTTTTTGTTTTAGGGAAAAGAAAAGTGCGGTCGTTTTTAAAAGAGTTTTATTCAACAAAACACGGAAAGCGGTCTTTTTTAAACGTGTCGCTTCGCCGTGGAAGCAAAGGTAATTTTATCAGGGCGATAACTAATGCTACCGTACTGAAATGGGCGTCCGTCGGCTAAATAAGTGGTACTGGTAACATTCACAACCATATTATACTCACCGAGATCCATGGTGCTTTTTTCTTCTTCATTGGCATAACGAAACGCAATTTCACGCTGTGAATAACTAATTTTTAGACCTAGTTCACTTTCTAAATACTGATAAATGGATTGTTCCGCAATCTCACGATTAATAAAAGGCACAATGCGACGATCAAAGTAAGAGACTTCATATTCCACTGCTTCCCTATCAATTTCACGAACACGACCTATACGGTAAAAATCAATCTGCTCATTTACGTTAAAGATCCGCATTAGTTCTTCTTCCCCTTGCACAATATACAAGCTGGTTAAAGTTGTTCTTACTTGATGGGTTAAAGGACGATTCAACTCGCCAACGGTTTTAATTTCAGAAAGCTGTTGAGGCGTAGATAAATTATGTGCAAGAACAATAGAAGCCCGCCCCTGCTGTTTCTGAATATATCCGTCCATCTCAAGCAGAGAAAGGGCTTTGCGAATGGTATCTTTAGAAAAGCCATATTCTTGCATAAGCTCACTTTCACTGGGCAACTCTTGCTTTGGCGGTAAAATTCCATCGTTTATTTTGCTTTTTATATCGTTATAAACCGCTTTGTATTTACTCACTTTTCCACTCCATTTTGGACTTTTATTCCTTCTTTAAACCGGTAATAGAATACCATAAACTCTTATAGTTATACGTATAGTTTTTGTGATCAAAATCACACTTTTACGTTAACATACATAACTTTTACGTAAAAGTTATTGAGTAAAATAAAATTTAGATTAGAATCTCTACAATTTTTACTTCTGAAGGGAAAAATTATGCTTACTCGGTCAAGTGGTGTTTTAATGCATATCACCTCATTACCCAATGCATTTGGAATTGGTAGTTTTGGACAATCTGCTTATGATTTTGTGGATTTTTTAGTTGAAACAAAACAAACCTATTGGCAAATCCTTCCATTAACCACCACCAGCTACGGTGATTCCCCTTATCAATCCTTCTCTGCTATTGCAGGTAACACACATTTAATTGATTTTGCTTTACTCACCCAAATGGGTTTATTGCAAGAAACGGATTATGCTTCGGTTAATTTTGGTGATGATCCGACAAAAGTGGATTATGAACGTATTTTTTATGCGCGCCGTCCAATTTTAGAAATCGCCGTCAAACATTTCCTTACCGATAAAAAACACCAAGCAGACTTCAAAAACTTTGAAAAAAACAACCGCACTTGGCTGGAAGACTATGCGGAATTTATGGCTATCAAAGAGCATTTCGGCAATAAAGCCCTACAAGAATGGGAAGATAAACAGGTTGTTGCCCGTCAACCCGAAACACTTAGAAAATATCGCGCAATGCTGAAAGCGCAAATTCAGTATTTCAAAGTAACGCAATATTTCTTTTTCCAACAATGGTTGGCATTGAAAAATTACGCTAATCAAAGAGGAATTAAAATTATCGGCGATATGCCTATTTATGTAGCGGCAGACAGTGTTGAAGTATGGACAATGCCGGAACTTTTCCAATTAGATAAAGAACGCAATCCGCTTTTCGTCGCCGGTGTCCCTGCCGATCAGTTTAGCGCCACCGGACAACTCTGGGGTAATCCGCTTTATAACTGGGCTGAACATAAGAAACAAGGCTATGCTTGGTGGATTCATCGCATTGAGGAAAGCTTTAAAATTTACGATGTACTTCGTATCGATCATTTCAAAGGTTTCTCCGATTATTGGCAAGTGGATGGTAAAGCAGACATTGCCAAATATGGTAGCTGGCAACCTGGCCCGGGATATGATTTATTCAAAGCAGTAAAAGCACAGCTAGGTGATTTGCCGATTATCGCTGAAGATCTCGGCAATATTGATGAAAAAGCGAAGAAATTACTGGCTGATTGCGGTTATCCCGGCATGAAAATTTTGCAATTCGGTTTTGAAGATGTGACTGGTAAAAGCCTGGATAGCCCACATTATTGCATACCGCATTGCATTGCTTACACCGGCACGCACGATAATGATGTCACAAATGGTTGGTATGACGGATTAACTTCGAAACAGCAACAATATATCAATGCTTATACCCATCGTGCTGCGGATGAATCTGTTTGTCAGGCAATGATTCGCCAATTATTTGCTACCGTAAGTAATACGGCGATTGCCTCCATGCAAGATATTTTAGATTTGCCCGCCGGCTCAAGAATGAATATTCCGTCCACGATTGGCGGGAACTGGGAATGGCGAATGCAAGAAAGTGATTTAACCAACGCCAAAAAAGATTTCTTAACCCAAATAACCACGTTATATGGGCGTGCCAATAAGGAAAAAAGAATGATTAAATTTAGTGAATTTGTACAACAAACAACAAACAAAAAACTTGAAAAGTTAAGTGATCAGGCGATTTACGTACAGTTATTAAACTATGTTAAAACTCTTGCCGCGAATAAAGGCAAAAATACGGCTAAACGTAAGGTTTACTACATTTCTGCGGAGTTTTTAATTGGTAAATTACTGTCTAACAATTTAATCAATCTTGGCGTATATCAAGAAATCAAAGATGAATTGGCGCAGGCAGGAAAATCCCTAAGCCATATTGAAGATATTGAGCCGGAACCATCTTTAGGGAACGGCGGATTAGGTCGTTTAGCGTCCTGTTTTATTGATTCCATGTCCACACTCGGGCTAAATGCGGAAGGTGTAGGCTTAAATTACCATTGTGGTTTGTTTAAACAAGTCTTTAAAAACAATGAGCAACATGCTGAACCGAATGATTGGATTGAAAAAGAGTCTTGGTTAATCCCGACAAATATCCGTTATGAAGTACCATTTAAAGACTTCACGTTAACCTCTAAATTAGATCGTATTGATATTCTTGGTTACAAAAAAGACACCCAAAATTATCTCAACTTATTTGATATTGAATCCATTAATCATAAATTGATTAAAGAAGGTATCACCTTTGATAAAACAAAAATCAAAGAAAATCTGACCTTATTCCTTTATCCGGATGACTCCGATAAAAACGGTGAATTATTACGTATTTATCAGCAATATTTTATGGTCTCCAATGCGGCGCAGTTATTAATTGATGAAGCTATTGCGCGTGGCAGTAATTTACATGATTTAGCCGATTATGCGTATGTGCAAATTAATGACACGCACCCATCCATGGTGATTCCGGAATTAATTCGCTTATTAACGGAAAAACATCGTATTAAATTTGCAGAAGCGGTAGAAATCGTACGTAATATGGTGGGCTACACGAACCATACGATTCTTGCCGAAGCCTTAGAAAAATGGCCTTTAGCTTATTTAGAAGAAGTGGTTCCTCATTTAGTGAAGATCATCAAAAAACTGAATAAATTAGTGCAGAAAGAATATCCGAATCCTGATGTACAAATTATTGATAAGCAAAAACGCGTCCATATGGCGCATATGGATATTCATTTTTCAAACTCCGTAAACGGTGTGGCAGCACTACACACGGAAATTTTGAAAAATTCCGAACTCAAAGCGTTTTATGAAATTTATCCGGAGAAGTTTAATAATAAAACTAACGGAATCACCTTCCGTCGTTGGTTAGAATTTTCTAACCAAGCGTTATCTGCTTATATTAAACAACTTATTGGCGATGAGTACTTACATGATGCAACACAATTAGAAAAACTGCTTGCCTTTAAAGATGACAAAAAAGTGCATCAAAAATTAGCTGAAATTAAATTCCGGAATAAATTGGCACTGAAAACCTACCTTAAAGAAAACAAAGGCATTGAGTTGGATGAAAATTCTATTATCGATACGCAAATTAAGCGTTTCCACGAATATAAACGCCAACAAATGAATGCGCTTTATGTGATTCATAAATACCTTGAAATCAAAGCGGGCAAACTGCCGAAACGTAAAATTACCGTGATTTTCGGTGGGAAAGCCGCACCGGCTTACGTGATTGCACAAGATATTATTCATTTAATTCTTTGCTTGTCTGAATTAATCAATAAGGATCCGGATGTGAATCAGTATTTAAACGTGTATTTAGTGGAAAACTACAATGTTAGCGTGGCGGAAAAATTGATTCCGGCAACAGATATTTCAGAACAAATATCCCTTGCTTCAAAAGAAGCATCCGGTACCGGCAATATGAAGTTTATGCTGAATGGTGCATTAACTTTAGGCACCATGGATGGTGCAAATGTCGAAATCGCAGAATTAGCCGGCGCAGAAAATATTTATACTTTTGGTAAGGATGCTGAAAGCATTATCAAGCTGTATGAAACTGCCGGTTATGTGTCGAAAGATTACTATGAAAAGGATAAATATATTAAAAGAGCGGTCGATTTTATCCTTGATTCTACGCTAGTGAAACTGGGTAATAAAACGCGTTTAAAACGTCTGCATGATGAATTGCTTAATAAAGACTGGTTTATGACCTTAATTGATTTTGATGCGTATGTGAAAGCAAAAGAACACATTTTAGCGGATTATGAAGATCAAGATAGCTGGAATAGAAAAGTGATTCATAATATCGCGAAAGCGGGCTTTTTCTCATCTGATCGCACCATTGCACAATATAACGCTGATATTTGGCATTGTGAGGATTAAAGGGGAGAATCGATGAAACTGCTCACCCTAAATACACACGCTTGGTTAGAAGATAACCAAGCGGAAAAAATGAATGTTATTGCCGAGACTATTGTTGAAAAGGGCTATGACATTATCGCTTTGCAAGAAGTGAATCAATTAATGTCAGCTCCCCTAATTTCACAAGCATTAAAGCAAGATAACTATGGCGTTGTGTTACTGAATAAAATCAATCAACGGGTGACACAAAAATATTCGCTATTTTGGAGCAATTCACATATTGGCTACGATAAATATGACGAAGGTATCGCCTTTTTAACCCGCCTGCCCGTTTATGACGTGGATACTTTTTATTGCAGCCAACATCAGCGCCTCGATTCTATCCTCTCTCGCAAAATTATTGGCTTAACCGTGGAATATCAAGGCCAACTTGTAGATTGTTACTCCTGCCATATCAACTTACCGAATTGCGCAGGTGAAAATCAACTGGACAACATTCGCAATATCATAGAGCGCAGCCAAAGCCGAAATCTTAAAATTTTGATGGGCGATTTCAATACGGATGCAATCAGCGATCCAAACACTTATCAGAAAATCAAATCTCTCGGTTTACTTGATACTTTTGAGATCGCGGAACAGAAAGATAGTGGGATTACTGTTGAAAAAGCCATTGATGGCTGGAAAGGCCACAGCGAAGAAAAGCGCTTAGATTACATTTTTTTAAATCAACCGAAACAGGTTTTATCCAGTCAGGTGGTTTTTAATGGCAAAAATAAACCGGTCGTTTCCGATCATTTCGGTTTAGACGTTGAGCTCATTTTGTAGGAGAACACATATGAAAAAATTGCTCAGTTTTGAATTTTGGCAAAAATTCGGCAAATGTCTGATGGTCGTGATTGCCGTAATGCCTGCTGCAGGTTTAATGGTGAGTATCGGTAACTCATTACCATTAATTAGTGATGCTGAATGGCTGGCTCGCATTGGCCATATCATTGCGCAAATTGGTTGGGGGATTATTGGTAACTTACATCTCTTATTTGCTTTGGCGATTGGTGGTAGTTGGGCAAATGAACGTGCGGGTGGTGCGTTTGCCGCAGGCCTTGCCTTTATCTTAATCAACTTGATTACCGGTCATTTCTTCGGCGTAAAAATTGAAATGCTGACCGATCCGAATGCCCACGTCAGCACCATCTTGGCCGGTGATATTCCGGTGGCCAACTACTTTGTGAATATCCTTGGACAACCTGCATTAAATATGGGTGTATTTGTAGGGATCATCGCCGGTTTTGTAGGGGCTACCACCTTTAACAGCTACTACAATTTCCGCAAACTGCCTGAAGTACTTACCTTCTTTAACGGTAAACGCTTTGTGCCATTTGTAGTGATTTACCGTTCCGTTTTAGTGTCGTTGGTGTTGGCGGTGTTCTGGCCGGTAGTGCAAACTGGGATCAATCATTTCGGTGAATGGATTGCCAACTCACAAGACTCCGCGCCTATCCTTGCGCCTTTTGTTTACGGCACATTAGAACGTCTTTTACTGCCTTTCGGTTTACACCATATGCTCACCATTCCGATGAACTACACCTCATTGGGCGGAACCTATGAATTCTTAACCGGTATGCAACAAGGCAAACAAGTATTCGGACAAGACCCATTATGGCTCGCTTGGATCAGTGATTTAATCAACCTGAAAGACGCGGGCAATATGACACAATATAACGAACTTCTCTCAACCGTAACACCTGCGCGCTTTAAAGTGGGCCAAATGATCGGCTCAAGCGGTATTCTAATGGGAATTACACTCGCCATGTACGTAAACGTTGATCAGGATAAAAAAACCATCTACAAAGGGATTTTCCTTTCTTCTGCCCTTGCCGTGTTCTTAACCGGCGTAACAGAACCGATCGAATATATGTTTATGTTCGTTGCACTACCGCTTTACCTTGTGTATGCGGTCATCCAAGGTTGTGCATTTGCCATGGCGGATATTGTGAACTTACGCGTTCACTCATTCGGTAACATTGAGTTTTTAACCCGTACACCAATGGCGATTAAAGCGGGCATCGGCATGGATCTCATCAACTTCATTTGGGTATCCAGTGTGTTTGCGATCGCAGCGTTCTTAATTGCGAATTTCATGATTAAGAAACTCAACTTAGCCACCGCCGGTCGCAACGGCAACTACGATGCAAAAGGCACTGACGAAGCCCCTGCTGAGGAGAAAAAAGTCGCTAATGCCAGTGCACAAGTGGTGCAAATCATCAATCTTCTTGGCGGACGCAACAATATTGCCGAGGTAGATGCTTGTATGACCCGTTTACGTATCACCGTTCACAACCCTGATTTGGTGGGCGATGCTGCGGCTTGGAAACAGGCAGGCGCAATGGGTTTTATCGTCAAAGGTACTGGCATTCAAGCCATTTATGGGCCAAAAGCAGATGTACTGAAATCGGATATTCAAGACCTACTCTCTTCAGGCGTTGAAATTCCGAAAATGTAACAATATGCAAACATAGATAAACCAAAAGAGCAGTTAAAATGATCTAACCCCAAAAGAAAAGCTGAATCTCGAAAGAGGTTCAGCTTTTTATTTCTATGAAAAGAAAGTGCGGTGGGTTTTGAGCATATTTTTGAAATGTAAAAACGTCAGGAATAAAACTCAATATCTTTGAGATGCCGTATTACCGACAGATTCAAAATAAACAAATCGGTTTTGCTGAATTGCAAATAAAACAACCGCACTTTTCTGTCTTTCACTTTTAATCATCCATCAGTAAAAAATATTTTCCTTGTAATAATTGACTTTTCTCCCCTCTGCCCTTACCTTACAGCAACGTTATAACCGCTTATTTTCTTTAAATTTAAAGGAGTTTTTATGCAATCTCGTATTATTGTTGACAGCAGAGAAGAATCGTTGCTTAGCACGCACAAAGTGTTACGTAACACCTATTTCTTGTTAGCATTAACATTAGCTTTTTCCGCCGTGGTGGCTTATGTGTCCATGGCAATGAATTTACCAAGACCGGGACTTATCATCATGCTTGTAGGCTTCTATGGGCTGCTTTTCTTAACCAATGCCTTAGCAAATAGCGCATTAGGGATTTTATCTGCCTTTGCCTTTACCGGTTTCTTAGGTTACACCGTAGGGCCAATTTTAAATGCCTATGTAAGCGCTGGTTTGGGTGATGCTATCGTGTTAGCGTTAGCAGGCACCGCAGCCACTTTCTTCGCTTGTTCCGCTTATGTCTTAACTACGAAGAAAGACATGTCTTTCTTATCCGGCACGATTCTAGCCTTATTCGTGGTGTTATTACTTGGCATGGTCGCGAGTTTCTTCTTCCAATTCCCGGCACTTTATGTGGGGATTAGCGCGTTATTCGTGATTTTCTCCACTATGGGAATTTTGTATGAAACCAGTAACATTATTCATGGCGGTGAAACCAACTACATTCGAGCAACCGTCAGTTTATTTGTGTCTATCTACAATCTGTTTATCAGCTTGTTAAACTTACTTTCCTTCTTCTCTTCCAGAGATTAATTATTAATTTGATAGATAAATTCAACGCCCCTTCTTTGGGGCGTTTTTATATAATCCGTCCTCATAAATACTAAGGTTATTATCATGCTTGAAGTCAATAATAAACACATTGAAACCGATGCTTCGGGTTATTTACTCAATATTGATGATTGGGATGTTGAAGTCGCGCAAGCCATTGCGAAATTAGAGAATTTGGAATTAACTGACGCTCACTGGGAAATCATTCATTTTGTACGCGCGTTTTATCAGGAATACAAAACCTCACCGGCGATTCGTATGCTGGTGAAAGCTACCGCACAAAAACTCGGTGAAGACAAAGGGAATAGTCGTTATTTACAACGTTTGTTTCCTGACGGTCCGGCAAAACAAGCCACAAAATTAGCCGGATTACCCAAACCAGCAAAATGCTTATAATTTATTTGATAATTATTTGCATTTAAAAAATAAAAGAATATAATTTACCCCGCAACTTATGTTGTTATTTTTTACTAAAACTTTTCAAAGGAGAAAAACATGCGTTTATTCGCGACATTAATCAGTGTGCTTGCACTAAGTTTAGGCAGCAGCTTCGCTTATGCAAAATTTAAAGTTGTTACCACCTTCACCATCATTCAAGATATGGCGCAAAATATCGCCGGTGATGCGGCTACCGTGGAATCAATCACCAAACCGGGAGCAGAAATTCACGATTATGAGCCAACCCCAAAAGACATCGTGAAAGCCCAATCTGCCGACCTCGTATTATGGAACGGTTTAAACCTTGAACGTTGGTTTGAAAAATTCTTCCAAAACGTGAAAGATAAACCGGCGGTTGTTGTAACTGAGGGTATCGAGCCAATGTCTATTAATGAAGGTCCTTATACCGGCAACCCAAATCCGCACGCCTGGATGTCCCCTTCCAATGCATTGATTTATATTGAGAACATTAAAAATGCGTTGGTAAAATACGATCCACAAAATAAAGAAACGTATGAAAAAAACGCCGCACTTTATGCACAAAAAATCAAAGCGTTGGATAAACCGCTTCGCGAAAAATTAGCACAAGTGCCGGAAGCTCAACGTTGGTTGGTCACCAGTGAAGGCGCTTTCAGCTATCTCACTCGTGACTATGGTTTTAAAGAAGCCTATTTATGGCCGATTAACGCAGAACAACAAGGTACGCCACAACAGGTTCGCAAAGTGATTGAAACCGTAAAAGCCAATAAGATTCCGGTCGTTTTCAGTGAAAGTACCATTTCACCGAAACCGGCAAAACAAGTGGCAAAAGAAAGTGGCGCGAAATACGGTGGTGTGCTTTATGTAGATTCGCTTTCCAATAAAAATGGCCCGGTGCCGACTTATGTCGATTTGTTAAATACCACCGTGTCCACTATCGTAAAAGGATTTGAAAAATAATGTCATCGAATATTGCCTCGATTTGTGTTGAAGACGTTACAGTCCGCTATAACAACGGCCATACCGCCATCCATAATGTCTCCTTTCACTTGGAAGGAGGCACCACCTGTGCCCTCGTGGGCGTCAATGGTAGCGGAAAATCGACCTTGTTTAAAAGTCTCATGGGATTAATTCATCCACAACGAGGCAATATTACGTTGTGTCATTTGCCAATTAAACAGGCATTAAAACAAAACTTGGTCTCTTATGTTCCCCAGTCGGAAGAAGTTGACTGGCAATTCCCGGTGTCTGTTTATGATGTGGTGCTCATGGGACGCTACGGCTACATGAATTTCTTACGCCGCCCAAGTGAAACAGATAAGCAAAAAGTGCAAGAAGCCATGCAACGGGTGAACATTGAGCACCTTGCCCACCGTCAAATTGGTGAGCTTTCCGGTGGACAGAAAAAGCGCGTATTTTTAGCTCGTGCGCTTGCGCAACAAAGTAAGATTATTTTACTGGATGAACCTTTTACCGGCGTTGATGTGCAAACAGAAAATGCCATTGTCGATTTACTTGGGCAATTACGTAGCGAAGGTCATCTCATTTTGGTTTCTACCCACAACTTGGGGGCGGTACCGGATTTCTGTGATCAGGTGGTAATGATTAATCGCACTGTCATTGCGACGGGTTCAACAGAAACCACCTTCAACCAACATAACTTAGAACTCGCCTTTGGTGGCGTATTGCGTCACATTAAATTGCTCGGTACAGACCTACACGATGATGAAGATCCGCGCGCAGTCACCGTACTTACCGATGATGAACGGGCGGCGGTGTTTTATGGTAAAACCAAAGTCGATCCTCCGGCACCAATTGTGAGACAGTGCAAATCAGAGGAAAAACCCTAATGCTAGCGCTCTTACTGGAACCTTTTTCCTATGATTATATGGTGAAAGCCATCTTGCTCAGTTCTGCCGTCGGTGGCGTTTGTGCTTTCTTATCAGCTTATTTAATGCTAAAAGGTTGGTCTCTCATTGGGGATGCCCTTTCCCACTCGGTTGTTCCCGGTGTTGCCATCGCTTATGCGCTTTCCCTGCCTTATGCACTCGGCGCTTTCTTTTCCGGTATCTTAGCCGCCGTGTCTATTTTATGGGTGAAATCCATTACCAAACTGCGGGAAGATGCAGTTATCGGCTTCATTTTTACCACTTTTTTTGCGCTTGGTTTGTTGATCATTTCCCTCAATCCGACCTCTGTCAATGTGCAAGATATTGTGTTAGGTAACATCTTGGGCATTGCAGATGAAGATATTCTTCAAGTGGCAATCATCATTGGCATCAGTCTAATTTTATTACTCATTTTCTGGAAGGATCTGTTATTAATTTTCTTTGATGAAGTTCATGCCACTTCCGTAGGACTCACACCAATTTATTACAAAGTGCTGTTTTTTACGCTACTCAGCGCATGTGTCGTCGCCGCATTACAAACCGTCGGTGCGATTTTAGTTATCGCCATGGTAATCACACCGGGCGCTACTGCCTATTTACTTACCGATCGTTTTAAAACCCTTGCCATGATCGCCGTTATTCTAGGCATTCTTTCCAGTGCGATTGGCGTGTATATCAGTTATTTCTTAGATGGCGCAACGGGTGGCATTATTGTTTGTATTCAGACCGCACTTTTCCTATTGGCTTTTATTTTCTCGCCAAAATACGGCTTAATCCGCCAGCGTAAACCAATCACGAAAGAAGAGGTGCAACAATGAATGCTATTTATCAATGGCTCACCGAGCCTTTCGCGTATCCCTTTATGCAAAATGCGTTGATCACGGCGCTATTGGTCTCCGTTATTTGCGCCATGCTCTCCTGCTATTTAGTGTTGAAAGGTTGGTCGTTGATGGGGGATGCAATTTCTCATGCTGTTCTGCCGGGCATTGTGGTGGCTTTCTGGTTAAGTTTGCCTTTAACCATCGGTGCCTTTGTCGCCGGATTGCTCTGTTCTGTCTGTGTGGGATATTTAAAAGAAAACAGTCGTATTAAAGAAGATACCGCCATGGGCATTGTCTTTTCAGGGATGTTTGCGCTCGGGATTGTCTTGTTTAGCAAAATTGAAACGGATCAACATTTAACCCATATTTTATTTGGTAATTTGCTTGGCGTGAGCGATGCAGAAATGTTGCAAACGCTAGTCATCAGTGCGGTCGTTTTTTTGGTTGTTTTTTTACGTCGAAAAGATTTTTTACTTTATTGTTTTGATGCTACGCAAGCCAAAATCGTTGGCTTATCGCCTCGACTCTTGCATTACAGTTTACTGATTCTTCTCGCGTTAACCATCGTCAGTGCCATGCAAGTGGTAGGCGTAATCTTAGTCGTTGCGATGCTTATTTCACCGGGTATTACCGCGTTTATTTTAAGCAAGCGCTTTGATCATATGATTGTCATTGCCTTGGCAACATCTATCAGCACCAGTATCTTCGGAACGATTATTAGCTACCACATTGATGGCGCCACAGGCTCTTGCATTATTTTGTTACAAGCGGCGGTATTTTTAACCGCACTTATTTATAGCAAAATCAAACTGCGTTTCAGTGTAGCACTTGAAACGCCGTAAATTCTTTGTCGCCAAGATAATCTTCTACAAATACATCGTCCACGATGGCAGTGCGAGGCCCCTCTTGTAACCAAGCATCTAACGCTTCAATTTGACTTTCCGAACCGACGGCGATCACTTCCACGGTGCCGTCGGCAAGGTTACGTACAAATCCCGTTACGCCGATTTTCAGCGCTTGCTTCCACGTAAAATAACGAAACCCAACGCCTTGCACATAACCGTGAACACAAAAACGTTTTTTGACCATACAATTTCCTCTTAAAATTGAATAAAAACAAAAAACTAGCGGTTAAAGACAATTTTCTATTTTCATTTTTCCCAATTTGGAATAGCATACAAACTACGCTTTATTCCATAAAGTGTCATCTAATTTTAATGAATGTCCTTCAAAACAGGAGTAAATATGAAATTTCGTTTTGCTGTATTAACTGCAACACTTTTAGCCAGTACGGCGAGCTTTGCCGGCATGGTAACCAGCTCATCTAATATTGATTTTTTAGCCATTGACGGTCAAAAAGCAAACAAATCTTTATTGAAAGAAACTAACGCATTTAATATCAACGATACGCAAAAACACCAAGTTGTGGTTCGTGTGTCTGAAATTACTCAAGTTGGTTCCGATCGCTCCTTATTCGAATCTGATCCGATCGTTGTGACATTCCAAGGTTCAAGTGAAGATATCGTGATTTCAGCCCCACGTTTACAAAATGAACGTGATGTAAGTAACTTCAAACAATCTCCTGTGATTACCGTAAAAACCCAATCCGGCCACAATGTGGAAAATAAACAAGAATACTTAAAACAAGAAGGTTTATTCCCGGGCATGAACCTTATCAAAGACTTAAACGAATATAACGCGTCTGGCGCACCGGCCTCTTTACCTTCTTTAGCAACAATCACCACCTCAGCTGCAACAGCGGTAGTCGTTGGCGGTCCGGCTGCAACCGGTAAAGTAAACAAAGGTAAAGTAACATTACAAGGTGAAAACGTGGCAGAACAAATGTTGCAATATTGGTATCAACAAGCCGATAAAGAAACACAAACACGTTTCATTGATTGGGCGAAAAAACAAAAATAATTCGGTGTTCTATGCCAATTCATTTATTTCCAAAAAGTGAGCCTGCCCGCTCACTTTTTATTTAGGAGTCACCATGCAAACAACTTATCGCACACTACCCGTCAATAAACATATCGCACTCGTAGCACACGATCACTGTAAAGCAGATCTGATAAACTGGTGTAAAACCCACCGCACTTTTTTGGCAAACCACACGCTCTATGGCACCGGCACCACAGGGAATCTTATTCATCGTGAAACCGGTTTGACCGTCAATAGCTTGCTTAGCGGCCCAATGGGCGGCGATCAACAACTTGGTGGCTTAATCGCTGAAAATAAAATTGACTTGATGATTTTCTTCTGGGACCCGATGAATGCCGTACCGCATGACCCTGATGTTAAGGCGTTAATGCGTATTGCTACCGTTTGGAATATTCCTGTTGCAATGAATATGGCAAGTGCCGATTTTCTGGTCTCTTCACCACTTTTTAACGACACCTGCGATATTCGTATTCCTGACTATCAAGGTTATTTAAACGAACGCTTAAAATAGGCATTGTTATGAATTTAAGCCTGATTCTAAATATTCTCAATTTTGTCCTTGGCGGCTTCGCAACAACATTAGGGTGGTTATTCGCCACCCTAATGAGTGCCGTGTTGATCGTCACATTGCCTTATACGCGTAGTTGTTGGGAAATTTGTAAAATGTCATTGGTTCCCTTCGGCAACGATTTGATTCATGTGAAGTATTTGGAACCCAAAAGTGCGGTGGGAAATTCCCTCGGATCGTTGCTCAATGTTGTCTGGTTCATTCTTTTCGGTTGGTGGCTGTTTCTTGCCCATGTTTTTTGTGGCATTTCTCAATGTCTAACCATCATCGGTATCCCAACCAGATTGGCGAATTTCCATATCGCCAGAATTGCGTTATTTCCGGTCGGGCAACGGGTCATTCCAAAAGAAATGGCTGACCTGATTCGCCGACAAGCTACAGAAAAATATCAGCGTTTTTATCAATAATTCACCACGTCAAAGGTCAAGTATGCATAGCTGGTTCAATGCAAAAGTTATCGCCTCCATTCCGATTTTTATCGCCGTCAATTTGGCGGTGATTGCCATTTGGTATTTTGATATTTCCGAACAAAGTATGCCCTTGGTATTAGGCATCATTGCCGGCGGTTTGGTCGATTTAGATAACCGATTAACCGGTCGAATCAAGAACGTGCTTTATACGCTGCTCGCGTTTTCAGTTTCTACCATTAGCGTGCAACTGAGCATCAACCATAATTTCCAGTTTATGTTGTTGATGACGGCGATGACCTTTGTTTTCACGATGATTGGGGCAATCGGACAACGTTATAGCACCATCGCGTTCGGCACGTTGGTTGTGGCGCTATACACCACACTGACTTATTTGCCGGAAACCGTGTGGTATATGAACCCTCTGATGATTCTTTGCGGCACCTTGCTTTACAGTATCACCACATTATGCGTGCATTTATTTTTTCCGAATCGCCCGGTGCAGGAAAGTGTTGCCAAATCCTTTCTGGCGCTTGCCAATTACCTTGATGTCAAATCAACGTTTTTCGATCCCGATGATATTGAGCAAATTGACAATAAACACATTGCAATGGCGATGAAAAACAGTGTGCTGATTAACGCATTTAATGATTCACGCACCGCACTTTTTTATCGTATTCGTGGTCAACATCGCCACAGTCGTACGACCAAAATGATTCGCTATTATTTTTCTGCGCAAGATATTCATGAGCGCATAAGCTCTAATCATTTTGACTACCAAACCCTTGCGGAACACTTAAAAAATACCGATTTAATTTTTCGCATTCAACGCTTACTGGAACTCCAAGCCCAAGCGTGCCGTGATATTGCGCTAAGTTTGCAACAAAATAAAACCTACCGTTATGATCTGCGTTTAGAAAAAGCCATTAACGGATTAAATCAATCGTTTGAGCTTTATAGTAATAGCCATATTGAAGAAACCGAAAACCTCATTAATCTCCAAACGTTACTGGATAATTTAAAAAGTGTTGACTATCAATTACGCCATATCGATCAAGAAGTGAATGAGTTGGAACAAACCGATACGGCTCAAATTTATACGGAACAAATTACCGGCTTTAAAAATATCCTGCTTGCCCTGCGTAGCCACTTTAATTTCAATTCACAACTCTTTCGCCATGCGGTACGTTTGTCGATTGTGGTGTTTATTTGTTGCACCATCGGCGAATTTTTGCCGTTAGATCGGGCGTATTGGGTTTTATTAACCGCCGTCTTTGTTTGTCAGCCTAATTACACAGCCACCAAACTGCGTTTAAAACAACGCATTGTCGGCACGATTCTTGGGGTAATTATTGCGTCGCTTCTGCCTTATGCGAATCCGACACTGGAATTACAATTAGGCTTAATCGTGCTGACCAGCACCCTGTTTTTCTTTTTCCGAACCAATAATTACAGTTTTTCCACTTTCTTCATTACCTTACAGGTTATTTTCAGCTTTGATGTGATGGGCTTTAATGTGGAACAAGCGCTTTATTCTCGTGTGATTGACACCCTGATTGGCGCGACCATTTCTTGGTTTGCCGTGTCTTACTTATGGCCGGATTGGAAATATTTGCAATTGGATAAAGTCAGCCGTCAGGCAATCAAAAGCGATGCCCAATATTTGCTGTATATTGTCAGTCAATTACAGTTCGGCAAAGGCGATAACTTGAAATACCGCATTGCCCGTCGTTATGCCCATGAATATGCCTCGGCATTAAGTGCTACCATCTCCAATATGAACCATGAGCCGAAAAAATATCAGGCGCATTTACAGGCAGGATTTGAGCTTTTAAAAATTAATTATTCTCTACTTAGTTACATTTCTACGCTGGGCGCCTATCGCAGCAAAATGAAACAAATGCAACAAAGCACCTTCTTCTTAGCGGAATTTTATCCTGCTGCGAAGAAAATCATTCATATCCTAGAGAATATTGAGCAACTGACACCAACACAGTTTGAGACGTTGCACAATAATATTGAAGTGAGTTTGAAACAGGCTCAAAGCCATTTTGAAAAAAATAATAAAGCGGCACAGCTGCAAGCACACATTCCAATGCAGCAACTGAGCATGATCAATCAAATTTTACCGCCGCTTTACCAAGCCATTCAGAAATGTTGCTAGACATCAATCAAGATCAGAATAGCTGCCTCACCGCCCCATTCTTTTGGGGCTTGGTGCAATGCCCGTACTTTCGGGTGTTGTACTAACCAGCGGGGAATCTGGCGTTTTAACGTATAAGTGCCATAACCTGTCATCACACTGGCACAATAAAGATGTTCTTTCTCGCAGGTTTGAATTAATGCCGCCAGCTCTAATTTTGCCTGTTCACGCGTTAAGCCATGTAAATCCAAAAAAATCTCCGGTGAAAAATCGCCACGCCGTAATTGTTTCAACAAATGGGAATCTTCATTTTCACGCAAATATTTGACCGCACTTTCCTCATTTAACAACGGCTCATATTCATCAGAAAAATAAAATAACGTGTCTTGTTGTTCACGCTGTTCCTTTATCGTGGATTGCGTTTTCTTTTTATGGGACCTAGCAGCCACAAAAGTATCCTGTTTTAACGGTTTCACGCCTCTCATTTCAGCACGAAACAGGGAAATTGCTTCCTCATCTAACATTTCGTTTCCTATCTCAAATATGGTATAACTACGCGTAATTTTAACATTGATACGAGCAAATCATGAACCAAATTACCTTTAATCAGGAACTTATTGACGATATTTATTCCGCCAACGTGCAAGAAGAACTGCACACGATCAAAGATTTCCTACGTTGGTGCTACAGCACCTTCAATCGTGCCGACATTTACTACGGACACGGCTATGACAATGCTTGGGATGAAGCACAACAATTGGTCTTAGCTACCTTGCACCTCCCAGCTGATTTCCCAAGTGAATTGTATGACACCCGTCTCACTACGGCAGAAAAGCTTGAAATCATCCGTTTGGTCATCATCCGCATTGAAAAACGCATTCCTGTTGCTTACTTAATTCACCGTGCTTGGTTCTGCGGCTTAGAGTTTTATGTGGATGAACGCGTGATTGTTCCTCGCTCTCCCATCAGTGCCTTGATTGAACAAGGATTCGCCGGCTTATTAACACGTGAACCGCAACGTATTTTAGATATGTGTACCGGCAGCGGCTGTATTGCGATCGCCTGTGCGGAGCGCTTCCCTGAAGCCGATGTGGATGCGGTTGATCTCTCTTTTGATGCATTAAATGTTGCCGAAATCAACATTGAACGCCACAAATTAACTCACCGCGTCTTCCCGATTCAGTCGGATTTATTCTCCCGTTTATTGGAAGAACAGTATGATCTCATTGTCACTAACCCTCCTTATGTAGATCTAGAAGATCTCTCCGATATGCCGGAGGAATTTCACTACGAACCGGAAATGGCTCTCGGCTCCGGCAATGATGGGTTAACTATCACCAAAGAAATCCTGCGCCTAGCACCAAATTACTTAGCGGATGATGGCGTATTGGTGTGTGAAGTGGGTAACAGCATGGTGCATTTAATAGAACAATTCCCACAAGTGCCGTTCAACTGGCTTGAACTCGCCAATGGCGGTGTGGGTGTATTCGCCTTAACCAAAGCGCAATTAATTGAACATCAACATGCGTTTCAATAAACGGAAATAATAAAAAGAAAAAGTGCGGTCGATTTTAAAAACGTTTTTAAAACCAACCGCACTTTTTTCATTCAAGGCAATTATTTATTCAACATTTCTCTTAACGCTGAACCGATTTCTGCCAAACTTCTCACGGTTTTCACACCGGCAGCTTCCAGTGCCGCAAATTTTTCATCAGCAGTCCCTTTTCCGCCACTGATAATGGCACCGGCATGCCCCATGCGTTTGCCTTTCGGCGCTGTCACGCCGGCAATGTAGCTCACCACCGGTTTGGTCACATGTTCTTTAATGAACGCTGCCGCTTCTTCCTCCGCGGAACCGCCAATTTCGCCGATCATGACAATCGCTTCCGTTTGCGGATCTTCTTGGAATAATTTCAAAATATCCACAAAGTTGGAGCCTGGGATTGGATCGCCGCCGATACCCACGCAAGTCGATTGACCAAAACCTTCGTCCGTGGTTTGTTTCACGGCTTCATAGGTCAACGTACCTGAGCGAGAAACAATACCGATTTTCCCTTTTTTATGAATGTTGCCCGGCATGATACCGATTTTGCATTCTTCCGGTGTAATCACGCCCGGACAGTTTGGCCCAATCATGCGCACACCTGTTTGGTTCAAACGTTGTTTCACCACCAGCATATCCAAGGTTGGGATGCCTTCGGTGATACAAATAATCAATTTAATCCCAGCATCAATCGCCTCTAAAATCGCATCTTTACAGCCCGGCGCCGGCACATAAATCACCGTTGCTGTGGCACCGGTTGCCTCGACTGCATCGCGTACGGTGTCAAACACAGGCAATCCTAAATGGGTCGTGCCACCTTTATTTGGTGAAACGCCTCCCACCAGTTTAGTGCCATAAGCTAATGCTTGTTCGGAGTGGAATGTACCTTGACCGCCGGTGAAACCTTGGCAAATTACTTTCGTATCTTTATTAATTAAAATTGACATACTATTGCTCCTTATGCGTTAGCCTTTGCCGCTTTCACCGATTCTACCGCCGCATCAGTCAACGTTTGGGCAGCAATAATATTCAAACCGCTCTTCGCTAAAATTTCACGGCCTAACGGGGCATTATTACCTTCTAAACGCACCACCACCGGCACGTTGACACCCACTTCGTTCACAGCCGCCACAATCCCTTCAGCAATCAGATCGCAGCGTACAATGCCACCAAAAATATTGACGAGTACCGCTTTTACATTTTTATCGGAAAGAATAATTTTAAACGCTTCTGCAACGCGTTCTTTGGTTGCACCGCCGCCCACGTCCAAGAAGTTCGCCGGTTGACCGCCGTGTAACTTCACAATATCCATAGTACCCATGGCAAGCCCTGCGCCGTTCACCATGCAACCGATATTGCCGTCTAATGCCACATAGTTAAGTTGGAAACTTTCCGCTAAGGCTTCGCGCGGGTCTTCTTGGCTTGGATCTTGCATTGCGGCTAAAGCCGGTTGACGATATAGCGCATTGCCATCCACCACGATTTTGGCATCTAAACAAAGGAGGTTCCCCTCTTTTGTAACCACCAGTGGGTTCACTTCTAATAGAGACAAATCTCTTTCTACGAACATTTTTGCCATTTGGGTAAAAATATGAGCAAATTGTTTCACTTGATCGCCTTTTAAACCTAATTTAAACGCCAGCTCACGCCCTTGATATGGCATACCACCGGTAAGCGGATCAATCGCCATTTTGTGTAATAAGTGCGGTGTTTTTGCCGCGACTTCTTCGATATTCATCCCACCCTCAGTGGACACCATGAACACCACACGTTGAGAAGCACGATCGAGTACCGCGCCTAGATACAATTCACGTTCAATTTGTGAGCCTTCTTCTACATAAATCGTGTTTACCGGCTGACCATTGGCATCCGTTTGGAAAGTGACCAAACGTTGCCCTAACCATTTATTCGCAAACTCTCTGACTTCCGCTTCGTTGCGTACAAGTTTCACGCCACCCGCTTTACCGCGTCCACCGGCATGGACTTGACATTTCGCCACCCAAACATCACCGTTTAAGTGTTTAATCGCCTCTGCCGCTTCGTCTGCAGTTTTACAGGCAATGCCTTTACCCACCGGCAAGTTGTATTCGGCAAAAACTTGCTTACTTTGATATTCATGTAGATTCATAGAAAATCCTCTGTTAAATGCCCTAATTTTTGTCGTCTTTGAAACAAAGAACCGCCTGTCTTACGCACACGCGGTTCTTCTTTCTTTAGATTTCTAGCAATAATCTTGTTGGGTCTTCCAACAATTCTTTCACAGTCACCAAGAAACCAACTGACTCACGACCGTCAATTAAACGGTGGTCATAACTTAATGCCAAATACATCATTGGACGAATCACTACTTGACCATTCAGTGCCACCGGACGCTCTTTAATGGCGTGCATACCCAAAATCGCGCTTTGTGGTGGATTGATAATTGGGGTGGACATCAAAGAACCAAACACACCACCATTGGTAATGGTGAAGTTACCGCCAGTTAAATCTTCCACGGTCAACTTACCATCACGTCCTTTTTCTGCTAAAGCTTTAATTGACTTCTCAATGTCTGCCATAGAAAGATTGTCGCAATCACGCAATACCGGGGTCACCAAACCGCGTGGTGTGGAAACGGCAATGCTCACGTCAAAATAATTGTGATAAACCACATCGTCACCGTCAATGGAGGCATTCACTTCCGGATAACGTTTCAAGGCTTCCACCACGGCTTTAATGTAGAAAGACATAAAACCTAAACGTACGCCGTGTTGTTTTTCAAATTTTTCGCCGTATTGTTTACGCAAATTCATGATCGGTTGCATATCCACTTCATTGAACGTGGTTAACATCGCTGTATTATTTTTCGCTTCCAATAAACGCTCTGCAATACGTTTTCGTAAACGGGTCATCGGCACGCGTTTCTCACTGCGTGCGGAATAAGCCATGGTGCTGACCGTGGTTTCTGCCGCTTTAGGCGCAGCTGCACGTTTTGCGATAACCACTTCAACGTCTTCGCGGGTAATACGACCACCGACACCTGAGCCTTTCACCTCAGAAGCTTGAATATCGTGTTCCGCTAACAAACGACGAACCGCCGGACTTAAAGCATCCGAGGTATGAGGTTCATCAGGCACTTCAGTACGACGATCCGCCGGTGTCGGTTCTGCCGTTTTTTCTGTCGTCGCTGTGGCGCCTGTTACAGAGGTTTCTAATTTACCCAACAACTGTTTGCTCACCACGGTGGCGCCTTCATCTTGCACAATTTCACTGAGCACGCCGTCTGCTTGCGCCGGCACTTCAAGCACCACTTTGTCTGTTTCAATTTCCACAATCACTTCATCACGTTTCACCGCATCGCCGGCTTTTTTATGCCAAGTGGCAACGGTGGCATCGGCAACTGACTCGGGCAAATCCGGGACAAGAATTTCAATCGTCATAATTTCATTCCTTTTTTGTATTCATTTAGCTAAGTATCAATGTTGTTAAGCATAAAGTGCGGTCATTTTTTGGGGTGTTTTTAAAATACACGAAAAATACACCGCACCTTAACGGATTAAAGGGTTAAGGCATCTTCCACCAATTGTTTTTGCTGTTTAGCGTGCAATGACAAATAACCTACCGCCGGTGAAGCAGAAGCCGGGCGGCCGGCATAAGACAATTTGGCATTGTCCGGAATCACAGCCTCAAAGTTATGTTTACTGCAGTACCAAGCCCCTTGGTTCAGTGGCTCTTCTTGGCACCATACAAAATCCGTTACATGTGAATAAGGCGCCAACACCGCTTTCACATCCTCGTGTGGGAACGGATAAAGTTGCTCAATACGAATGATAGCTACGTTATCCTGTTCATTTTTACGGCGTTGTTCCAATAAATCGTAATACACTTTACCGGCGCACATCACCACACGTTTCACTTTTTTCGGATCTAGATTGTCAATTTCACCAATAACCGTTTGGAACGTGCCGTTAAGCAATTCATCCATACTGGATACGGCTAACGGATGACGTAACAAGGATTTCGGTGAAATACCAATTAACGGACGGCGCATTTTACGAATCGCTTGGCGACGTAACATGTGATACACCTGCGCCGGTGTTGAAGGCACACAAACTTGCATATTTTGTTGTGCACAAAGTTGCAAATAACGCTCTAAACGGGCAGATGAGTGTTCCGGGCCTTGTCCTTCGTAACCATGCGGTAGCAACATCACTAAACCACACATTCTGCCCCATTTTTGTTCGCCGGAGCTGATGAATTGGTCAATCACGATTTGCGCGCCGTTGGCGAAATCACCAAATTGCGCTTCCCAAATGGTTAAGGTTTTCGGATCCGTGGTGGCATAACCATATTCAAAGGCAAGCACCCCTTCTTCAGTTAAAACGGAATCCCATACTTCAAAGCGACCTTGATTGGCGTGTAATTGGGTTAATGGCACATAGCCGGTACCGTCTTTTTGGTTATGTACAACGGCATGACGATGGAAGAACGTACCACGGCCGGCATCTTCACCGGATAAACGCACATGAATGCCTTCATCCAACAAGGTAGCGTACGCCATGGTTTCCGCCATCCCCCAGTCTAATAATTTTTCGCCTCGACCCATTTCTTGGCGGTCGGCATAGATTTTTTCAACACGAGGGTGCGGTTGCACATAATCCGGATAATGAGAGACACGTTTTGCTAAGGTTTTAAACCGCTCTTCCGGGAATTTGCTTTCATACGGCGCCGTCCAGTCATAGTTGAGATACTGCAACCAGTCCACTTTTGCCATGTCCATCGCGCGCCATTCCGGCACGACACATTCACCATTATCCAAAGCATCGCGGTATAAATTGGAAATTTCTGTGGCATCTTCTTCCGTAATGACGCCCTCTTGAATTAAACGGTTAGCATACACTTTCGGCGGTGTTGGGTGTTTTTTGATAATGCCATACATCATCGGCTGAGTGGCCAATGGCTCATCGGCTTCGTTATGACCATGGCGACGGTAGGAAATTAAATCAATGAAAATATCCCGTTTAAAGACAGTTCGATATTCCACTGCCATACGGGCAGCAAAAGCAACGGCTTCCGGATCATCACCGTTCACATGAATAATCGGCGCCTGAATCATTTTGGCGATGTCGGTACAAAACTCGGTAGAACGGGTATCCGTCGGGTTAGAGGTAGTGAAACCGATTTGGTTATTGATCACAATACGAATCGTGCCGCCGACTTTATAACCCCGTGCATTGGACATATTCAAGGTTTCTTGTACGATACCTTGTCCTGTTACCGCGGAGTCACCGTGCACTGTTACCGCCAACACTTTGTTATGTTCGGTGTCTTGTTTACGGGTTTGTCTTGCGCGCACGGAACCAATTACAACCGGGCTCACAATTTCTAAGTGAGACGGGTTAAAGGCAAGTGTCAAATGCACTTTCTTATCATCTACCGCAAAATCGGAGGAGAAACCTTGGTGATATTTCACATCACCGGTACGATTATCTTCAGCATGTTTACCGGCAAATTCATCAAATAAGTCGCTCGGGCGTTTACCAAATACATTGACTAACATATTGAGACGACCACGATGCGCCATGCCCAATACGACATCGTCCATCCCATGACGGCTGGCATGACGGATGATCTCTTTCATCATCGGAATAAACGCATCGCTTCCTTCCAACGAGAAACGTTTCGCGCCCGGGAATTTCGCTCCTAGATAACGTTCTAAACCGTCAGCGGCCGTTAATTCTTTCAGCAAATTGATTTTTTCGTCTTTACTGAAAAGTGGCTGTTGAATCCATTTTTCTTGTTTGCTTTGCAACCAATTACGCTGTTCCATATCGTGAATGTGCATAAACTCCAGCCCAATATTGCCACAATAGGTGGCTTTCAAATCGCGGGCTAAATCACGTAGCTTCATGCTTTCCTTGCCATAAACGGCATAGTCGATATTGAAACTTTCGTCTAAATCAGCGTCGGTTAATCCATGTTGGTGATAGTCTAATTCAGGCACCGAGGAGGTTTTCCAGCGGTAATAATTGAGAGGGTCGAGGGTAGCTTCAATGTAGCCACGGGAACGGTATGCGTTAATGAATTGTAAAACTTTAACTAATTTCGCGCTCGCTTCCGGATCAATCACGCTCACGCTCTGTCCATGATTTTCTCGCGCTAAACGGCGGAAATAATCGCGCACCGTTGAATGCGCCTGCTCAAGTGCGGTGGATTTTGGCAGCGTTTTAAAAATTTCTTGCCAACTGGCATCCACACTGTTCGGATCTTCAAGATAGCTTTCATAAAGATCCTCAATATAAGACTGATTTGCCCCACCTAGTGCACTGGAGGAGAGCCATTCATGTAAAGAATGCTGCATACATACCACCTTAAGATTTAAATACGCTAACAAACAACGTAACGATAAATAAAATACAGAAGAATTTTCTGCGCTTTGAATGTCGGCATTATGCCAAAAGCATTCATTTGATACTGTGATCTAGGTTTGAATTTTTACAAAAAATTAACTTTTATGTAAAAAAAGAGCAGTGAAAATATTTCAATTTCTCACCGCACTTTCTAAAAAGAAAAATACTATTTATTCGCTCATTTTGACATAAGGATTTGTTCGTTTTTCTTCACCGATGGTAGTATAAGGCCCATGCCCAGGTATCACAATCATATCATCTCCCAGAGGGTATAATTTATTGCGAATAGACGCCAGAATTGTCTCATAACTCCCCCCCGGGAAATCCGTGCGCCCAATGCCATTTTTAAACAACACATCACCGGTAAAAGCAATGCGTTTTTTGTGTTCAATAAAACCAATATGTCCCGGTGTATGTCCCGGCAAGTGTAAAATCTCAAACGTAAAATCACCAATATTGAGTGTTTCACCTTCCAGATCTAACCAACGGTCCGGTTCAAAGGCAGACACCTCAAACAGCATACCAAATTTCTCTGATTGTTGCGGCAAGTTTTTAAACCAATAATCATCTTGCGAATTAGATCCCCAAATCTGTATATTAAAATGCTGTTTTAATTTTTCTGCTGCCCCTACATGGTCTAAATGGCCGTGTGTTAATAAAATTACTTGTAAATTCAGCCCAAGTTCTTCAATCCGTCTAATCAGCTTTTCCGCTTCGCCACCCGGATCAATAATTGCCGCTTTTTTTTCATCATCCCAAATTAAAGAACAATTTTGTTGAAATGCCGTTACGGGGATAATTTCAATGTTCATATGATACTCACCATATTTTTCAGTAAAAAACCGCACAAAAGTGCGGTCTAAATTTCAAATGTTTTTACTAACTACCGCGCCAAGTACGCACCGGACCGGTATCCATATGCACAAAATTACTGCGAGGATAAAAACCAACACCACCATTTTGTAGTGCGTCGACGGCATCGCGTACTTTCGCTAACGGCACCCCATCAATGCGAAAATCGATGGCTTGTCCACGAATATGATAACTATTACTTGCTACCCCTCGACTACGACGATGCATTGCCGCATTGCTAGCAGCAGAACGATATCCACAAATAATTTGGATTTCCGTGTTACGTAAACCAAGATTCTGCTGCAACTGATAAAATTTAGTAAAAAGATTTGGGTCCATTCTATGAACCTGATTGGTACGCTTATCACGTAGAAAATGGTCTAGTAACCGCAAAGTAGCGTTATTAAAACCTCGTCCCAAAGCAAACTCTGCGCTCAGTTTCTCACCGGTATTAATATTACGAAAACTTAATAGACGGGGTTTTGGCGTTGAAACTGCCGCTAAAACCGTATTCGGTAAAAGCGAAGCGCCTAATACAATCCCCCCTAGCGATAACCATTTACGTCGACCATGGTTAATATGACTCATTATGTATTTCCTAAATATGATAATAATCTGTTTACTTAATTAAGGTTACCAAGATAAATTCCACAGATTAACGTTGAATATAGTGTTTTAAAATATCCCAATTAATATAACTTAAATCAGGGGCTTTGTCATAACCGTAAATATCCGGCAATGTGTGAACTTGATCTTTATCCACCCATGCAGTGACATAATACAAAAAGACCGGATTATCGGATTTAATACCAGCTGAAGTTGTTTTTTTACTTTTTAGCACATTTTGTTTTCTTTCATCCGTCCAACCCGCTTCTTTCAATAGAATAGTGGCCAACTGATCTGATTTTTCTACACGGATACAACCGGAACTTAAGGCACGATTTTTATTGCCGAATAAATTACGTTTCGGTGTATCGTGCAAATAAATAGCCTCAGAACTCGGCATATTGAATTTATAGTTTCCTAATGCACTGTTATCACTTGGGGCTTGGCGCAAGCGATATGGGAATCTTTTCGCCGACATATTTTCCCAATCTATCGTGTAAGGATCGATGGTATTACCACTGCCATCAATAATCGTATAGCCATGGCGATAAATATAACTCGGATCTTTACGTACTTTTGGAATAATGTCTTCGTTAATCAAACGGGTTGGCGCATTCCAAGGCGGGTTCACTACCACATTACTCAAACGACTAGACATCACCGGCGTTTTACGGCTTGATTGTCCAACAATCACACGAGAACTTAAAACCACTTGTCCATCGCGATAATAATTGAGTTCGTAACTTGGAATATTCACGAAAATACCATCTTGGAAGGCAGGTAAAATGCGTAAACGTTGAGCATTAATCGCTAACCGATACAGTTCAACCATATTATGCTTATCAACACCCGCGTCAATTACATGAGCTACGCGCGCCGATGTTTGCTTAAAGAGCGCATTTTCGCCGGAAAGATTTTTCACAAAAGTAAAATTATCATTATTTTTGACCGCACTTAACCATGCAGACACTTGCTCATCACTTAACTGACCGGCTTTATAGCTATTGCCTGCATATAACCATTTTTGTGCGGATTTCGCTACATTGGTGGCATAAAACAAATAATCTAAAAATGCGTCGGTTAACAGAACATCTTCAATTAACTCGCCTTTTCCTGCTGCTTCATAGATCGCATTTAAAGCATTTGCTGAGCGTTTCGAAATTCCCCCGGCAATCGCTAATGCATAATCATGTAAAAATTGCTGCTTGGCCTGATTATCTGTCCAAATTGGAGAAAAATGATTCTCAACATAAATCTTGGCAATTAAAGGTTTAAATTGAAGAGATACATCACCAAAATGCTCAGAAAAGCGTTTTTCTGCCTCAACTGCCAAGTGTTCTTCTTCAGCCTTCTTCTCTGCAGCTAAACGTGCTTCCTCGACCTTATTTTCTAGCTCCAACTGCTGTGTGGCTAGCATTGAATCACTTTGCTGTAATTCCTCTGCAGCAACATTCCCTACATAAAGCATGCTTATGATCGCAAGAGTAACTAATTTAAACGTTCGAGTATTCATCAACTTACCTTAATTTTTATAAACTTTCTTAAAAACGACCGCACTTAGAAAAGTGCGATCCAAAAACAAGAGATTTATTGATTTGCAGACTTATCAGTCTGTTTTATTTCAGCCTTTTTCTGCTCAAATTTAACCATATCTGCCGCAATTGCAGCTGCCTCTTTCAGGAAGAAATCCGGTGCTTCATAATCTTTCGGCAAATCATCAATATCTTTCAATGGCTTTTTACCTTCACGTTTGAAACGTTCATTAATGTCTTTCAAACGTTTCTCGTCATCTTTATCATTTTCCGCTTTGCGTTTTTGATAATTTAACGACAAGAACTTACGTTCACGGCGCTCATTACGCACTTTTAAATCTTCGTTAAGTGCAATAAATTCCGGATTTTTCGCCATGCGGTCATTATGTTTTTGCACCAATTCGGAGACCGATTTGCGTGCTTCGCTCACCTCAGAATAATTCACTGACGGAATTTTATCCCATGGTAATGCATTATCTTCTTTTTCTTCACCGTATTCTTTACTATCAATGACATCTGGGAATTGAATATCCGGCGCAACACCTTTCAACTGTGTGCTACCGCCATTAATACGATAGAATTTTTGAATCGTATATTGCAATAAACCCAGTGGGGTTTGATCCAAGTCGTAAACAAAATTCAAGGAACGACTTTGTTGGACGGTACCTTTTCCATAAGAATTTTGCCCGATAACAACACCGCGGTTATAGTCTTGGATTGCTGCTGCAAAAATTTCAGAGGCTGACGCACTAAAACGATTAATCATAACTAATAACGGACCGCTATATTGCTGCGCATTATCCGGATCTTCATGTACACGAATACGTTGATAAGCATCGCGAACCTGAACAACCGGGCCATCGCTAATAAATAAACCGGTCAAACCAACGGCTTCTGTTAAGGCGCCACCGCCATTTTCACGAAGATCAACGATTAATGCAGATGCTTTTTTTACTTTTATATCGTTAAGTAATTTTTTGACATCTTCTGTTAATCCCAAATAAAAACTAGGAATCTTAATCACCGCAACATCAACGCCATCCATTTTCTCAATCGTTAATTTTGCTGCTTGGTCTTCAATCCGAATTTTATCACGTACCAAGGTAACAATACGGGACTTGCCACCTTTATCCGATTCAACTTCCAAACGAACTTTAGAGCCTTTTTTACCTTTGATCTTGTCAACAATGTCCTCTAAACGCCAACCAACTACATCTTCAATTTCGCCTTTTTCCTGACCCACACCAATAATTTTATCGCCAGCTTTAAGTTTTTTGCTGCGCTCTGCCGGCGCACCCGGCACTAACGATTTAATACTGGTTTCATCGTCTTCAGACTGCAAAGTCGCGCCAATACCTTCCAAAGAAAGATTCATACTTTCATTGAAACTTTTTGCCGTACGAGGCGCTAAATAACTGGTATGGGGGTCGATTTCACGGGCAAATGCGTTTAAGTAGGTTTGTACCACATCATCTGCTTTGGTTTGAGTCAAGCGACGAATGGCTAAGTTATAGCGTTTAACTAATTTCTCTTTAATTTCAGGCCATTTTTTATCTTTTAATTTCAAATTGATGATGTCATTTTTGACACGCGCTTCCCATAATTTATCGGCTTCCGCTTCCGTTTTAGGCCATGCGGCTTTTTCACGATCAATTTCAATTTGCATATCGTCATTTAAAGCAGGTTCTTTATCCAACAAAGACAATGCATAACGATAACGCTCATAACGACGTTTCATCATCAAATCATAGATATTAAATGCAATATCCAAGTTGCCTGCATTCAATTCATCATCAATTTTTTTGCCATATTTTGCGCGTAAATCATCAATATCCGACTGTAAAAAAGTATTACGGTTAAAGTCTAATCCTTTGAGATAACGATCAAAAATCTTCTCAGAGAATTCGTCATCTAATTGAAATTTACGATAATGAGACTGTGTCAAACGTGTTGTCGCCCGCTTCGTGGCAAACATATTCGCTTCAGAAGGTTGCAGTGCAACAATATCTGAAGGTTTTAACTTAGGTTGCACCGCGTCAACAACACCCGCATTAAGAAACAACGTTCCTAATACAAGTGCGGTCAAATAATTTTTCGTTTTACTCAATTTCATTCAAACTTTCCTAATATATACGGCAAAAACAAAATAAATGAAGTTATCTGCACAGATAACTTCATTAAAAGTTGGTTTAAGCAAACAAACGGTCTGCTGTGACGTTTACGACCAAACCGTTATCTAATTCTACGCGGGCGGCCTCGTTGGAGAATTCCAACACTTTTGCATTTTGCGCTCTGTCGCCCACTTTGACCTTCACCTGCTGACCTTCTTGTAACTCTGCCATGTTTACGCTGGTCAGCACTAATTTAGGTTTACGTACCGTTTTTTCACCCTGTTTTGGAGTACGACGCGCCGGGCGTTTTTTCTCAGTTGCTGCCTTGGCTGCTTTTTCCGCTGCGCGTTTTTGTGCAACCAATGCTTTAGCTTCAGCTAATTGTTGAGCAGCATGATCCGCATGTTCCTGTTCTAATTCACCAGCCGGATTGCCTTGTAAATCCACACGCACGGCACCTACTTTACAACCATGTAAATAGCGCCAGTTAGACGTATATTGACGCAAAGCATGACGTAATTGTGTTTTACTTACGCGTTCATCATCTTTTAATGCTTCACTTAAATCTTGGAACAAACCGATTTTTAACGGTTTTGCCTCTCCCTCAAGAGAAAAACAGAGCGGAAATTTTTCCGCCAAATAAGCAATTATTTCTTTATTATTAGTTAATTTTTGTACTTCTGTCATGACGAAATCCTGTAGACATCCTATATAGATTTTGAATAGAAAAGACTTGCCACATTTTAGCCACTTTGGCTAAAAATGACAATGAATAATCAGATTTAGCGTGGAGAAATCATAAACGCAGGTAAAAACAACCGCACTTTTTTATGCCATATTCAGCAAATCCGTGCCAAAAGAAAAGAACCAGTATAAAATACGCGTTTCTTTAATGAGGAATAACAATTCATGACAGGCAAGTTACAAACCGATTTGACCAAGGTAAATTACTCCCGCATAGCCCGCTGCGGCGATTGTAATGC
The DNA here is from genome assembly GCF_057314075.1 of Aggregatibacter sp. Lineage (NCBI taxonomy): Bacteria > Pseudomonadati > Pseudomonadota > Gammaproteobacteria > Pasteurellales > Pasteurellaceae > Aggregatibacter > Aggregatibacter sp. The sequence continues at coordinate 126,714 of NZ_DBHLAR010000005.1, forward strand.
CGTGATCAAAATTCTGCCCTTACAAAAAGGCCAACGCGCTGTCTGTCCGCGCTGCCATAATGTGTTGTACTCAACCAACCGCTGGAGCCTTAAACGCTGTTCCATTATTGCCCTTTCAATTTTGATACTCATGCCCTTTGCGCTCACCTACCCGCTGTTGAGCATTCACCTGCTCGGTGAAAAAATTAATGCCTCGGTATGGCAAGGGGTTTGGAAAATGGCAACACAAGGCTTCTCTTATACGGCATTTTTAATTTTTATTTGTGCTGTTTTTATGCCTATTGCCTTTGCGCTTTTAGTCATTTTGTTGCGCTTAGCGCAAATGGTCAAAGCCAAACCACGCAACCTTTTAATCTCCTTAGGCTACATTAAACCGTGGGTCATGTTTGATGTGTATTTAGTGGCACTGGGCGTTACTATGTTCAAAGTAAAAGAATACGCCACGTTAGAATTGGATATTTATTTAATCGCCTTTGTTTTCACCGCACTTTTAACCACGTTATTATTTATCAAAATTAACCCGGCAGAAGTGTGGAATGATTTTTACCCACAAAGTAAGGCGGTCAACGACGTCACAAAAGCAGAGGATTTGCGCTACTGCCATTCTTGCCAATACAGTTTCCTCAATCCCTTGACGGATAATAAAGGCAAAGAAATTTGCCCCCGTTGTTATTCGCAAATTGATATTCCTTCTGCCATAAAATTACAACGGACTTGGGCGTTATTGTTAGCCGGTATTATCATGCTCTTTCCGGCTAACCTGCTGCCCATCTCGGTAATCTATGTCAATGGCGCACCAAGTGCCGATACGCTAATGTCCGGCGTGCTAAGTTTTATTGACATGGGAAGCTATTTCATTGCCTTTGTCGTTTTCACCGCCAGTATTTTCGTGCCCGTCAGTAAAGTATTGATTATTTTATATTTACTGATTTGTGTACATTTTAAGCTGAAACACTCCATCCGCTGGCAAATGCGTTTATTGCATGTGGTCCATTTTGTCGGTCGCTGGTCGATGTTGGATTTATTCGTTTTAGCACTCATGATGTCCTTAGTCACCAGAGGGCAAATTATTGATTTTTCTGTAGGCACTGCTGCGCTGTATTTTGGTGCTGCAGTTTTCTTAACAATGATTGCGGCGGAACAATTTGATAGCCGCTTAATTTGGGAAATTTATGACAGACAACACAAAACACACAACACACACTGAAGTCGATGCCAACGTCACTCAAAATAGACGTATTTCACCTTTTTGGCTTCTTCCTTTCATTGCGCTTTGTATTGGCGCTATCTTGTTCTTCCAAATAATTCAGGAACAAGGCATTAGCGTTCGTATTACTTTTGCAAATGGTGAAGGTTTAGTCGCAGATAAAACTCAAATCCGCTATCAAGGTTTACAGATCGGTGTTGTAAAAAAAGTGAATTTCACCGATGACCTACAAAAAGTCGATGTGGTGGCTAATATTTACCCAGAAGCAAGAAGCGTGCTGCGTGAAAACACCAAATTCTGGTTAGTCAAACCAAGTGCTTCTTTGGCAGGGATTTCAGGGCTAGATGCTTTGGTGTCAGGTAACTACATCACGTTACAACCGGGTGATGGCGATGCCCAAAATCAATTCATTGCGGAAACAGAAGGTCCGATTGCACAATTAAATCCGGGTGATTTATTAATTCATTTAATCGCCGATGATCTGGGTTCTATCTCCATTGGTGCCTCCATTTATTACAAAAAAATGCCTGTAGGGAAAGTCTATGACTACCACTTCACCGAAGACGGCAAAAAAGTAGAAATTGATATTGTCATCGATAAACCTTATGCAAAATTTGTGAAAAAAGACAGCCACTTTTGGAACATCAGCGGCATTAATGCAAATATCGGCGTTTCCGGTTTAAATGTGAACGTAGATAGTTTGAATGCTGTTGTGCAAGGTGCCGCCGCTTTTGACTCACCAAACGACAGCCCGCTTGCGGAAATGAACGAAACCTATACGCTTTATTCCAATTTACAAGCGGCAAAACGCGGCATTAATATCAACGTAAATATTCCGAATGTCGCCGGCTTAGAGGCTGGCAAAACGCAAGTGTATTACCAAAATACCGAGATTGGGGTGCTGTCCAAATTAAGTGCGGTGGAAAATAACGATGAAATGTTAAGTGGCACCTTGCTCATTGATCCCAACCTAACCAATTTATTTAAAACGAATACTCACATTGTATTGCGTGCGAAAAAAAGTGGCTTAGGCGATTTCACAGATGTTCAAAAACTCTTACGTGGTCAATATTTTGAGATTCTGCCGGGCAATGGCGATACTCAAACCACCTTTAATGTAATTAAAGAAAGTGAGTTATTGCTCAAACAACCTAACACCTTAGTGCTCAACTTAACCGCGCCGGAAACTTACGGCATTAGCGAAGGACAACCGCTGCTTTATAACAATATTCAAATTGGTGAAGTGGTCGCACAACACGTTGCTTCCGATGGGGTGCAATTTAAAGTTGCCGTTGCCGCCGATTATCGCCATTTGATCCACGGTGATACGTTATTTGTTGCGGCATCTAATTTTGATGTAAGTATTGGCGTTGATGGCTTACGCTTCGAAGCAGCCACCCCAGAACGATGGTTACAAGGCGGCATTCGAATTATTGCCGGCAAAGAACAAAGTAAAGCACAAGAAAATTACGTACTTTATCGTGATTTAGCCAGTGCAGAAACCGGCATTACGGACAATCGCCCAAACCCGACACTCACCCTGACGACGTCCAATTTACCAAGTATTAACAAAGGGTCATTGGTACTTTATCGCCAATATGAAGTGGGCAAAATTTTAGATATTCGTCCACAACAGCAAAACTTTGCGGTTGATGTATTTATTTATCCGAAATACCAACACTTATTAACCGATAAAAGCCTGTTCTGGGTGGAAAGTGCGGCACAAATTGACATTACGCCGAAAGGTATCAGCATTCAAGCAACACCGATTACCCGTTCACTAAAAGGTGCAATCAGTTTTGATAACAGTGGTAGCAAACATAATCGCACCCTTTATCCGAATGAACTTCGAGCAAAATCTGCCGGGCAGCAAATTATCCTTACCGCAGAAGATGCAACGAATTTAAGTAAAGGCATGGCGCTACGTTATTTGGGCTTAACGATCGGTGAAATTGACAGCGTTCAATTAGATCAAAAGAATAATAAAATCATCAGCAAAGCGTTGATTCATCCGAATTATATGGCGTTAATTGCCAAAGAAGGCTCCCGTTTCAAAGTGATTTCACCGCAAATTTCCGCAGGTGGCATTGAAAATATCGACAGCCTATTGCAACCGTATATTGATGTGGAGATTGGTTCCGGCAAAACGAAAACTCAATTTGCCTTAGCCCAATCCATCAACAATAACATCAAATATACCAATGGGTTGCCACTTGTCTTGGAAACGACAGATGCGTTAAACATTACTACCGGATCGCCGATCATGTATCGTGGTGTAGAAGTAGGTACAATTAAAAACTTAGAGCTAAACTCCCTCGGCGATCGCGTATTAATTCATATTGTCATTGCGTCAAAATACCAACATTTAGTCCGCAAAAACTCTGAATTCTGGATTGCTTCAGGCTACGATTTCAACCTAAGCTTGTCAGGGGCACAATTTAACACCGGCAGCGTGCAGCAATTGCTCAAAGGCGGAATTTCTTTCTCTACGCCATCCGGCACAGTCGTTCAGGAACCGGCGAAAGCGAATCAACGTTTCTTATTGCAAATAAAACGTCCGCAAGATAGCCAAAAATGGAATCAGGGTGCATTGCCACCAAGCCATTAAAGAGCGGTCATTTTTTTACGTATTTTTTATTTAAAGAATTAAGTAAAAAGATTAAAAAATTTAAGGATTTCTTAAGAAACGCCACTTATAATGCGCCACATTCGACACAAACAGCGATGTGGCGTGACTATTTCATCTGATATTATTTAGGAGTCTTTATGAAGAAAATCGTAACCTTAGCAGCATTGTTAGCCATGTCTTCCACCGCATTTGCCGGTTTTCAAGACACTAACGCAAGTAACAATCTAACCACCGTGCAAGCGGCACAAAAAATGGCTGATCACGCACCGGTCACTTTAGAAGGTAACTTTGTTCGTCAAATTGATGACGATGAATTTATTTTCCGTGATAGCACCGGTGAAATCAAAGTGGATGTTGATGATCACGCGTGGAAAGGCGTTAATGTCACACCAAACGATCGCGTTCGTATTCAAGGTTCCGTTGATAAAGATTTTGGTGAACCAACAAGCATTGAAGTACATCAAATTCAAAAAATTCAATAATTCACTCAAGCACACCCAAAAAACAAACCGCACTTTGACTTAAAAAACCAAAGTGCGGTCTGTTTTTGAGATGAATTTATTTTATTTCTGTATCGCTAATTCAAGTAACTTCACGATCACGTTCACCGCATCTTTCATTCCCTCAAGCGCAATCAACTCATGCTTACTATGGAAGTTATAACCACCGGTAAAAATATTTGGGCAAGCCAAGCCTTTTTCTGCCAACCAAGCGCCGTCTGTGCCACCACGAATCAGTTTATGATAAGGCGTGATATTACATTGTTTCATAGCCGAATCTGCCAATTCAATAGCTTGAGGAATCTGTTTAATCACCTCATACATATTTTTATAGTTTTCCGTTAAAACTAGCTCAACTGGTTTTAACAAGCGTTTTTGTCGGTTAAATTTTTCCACTAAATCACAGATAAATTGTTTACGCTTTTCAAAATGAGCACTGTCAAAATCGCGAATTAAATACTGCAATTCCACTTTTTCAAGTGTGCCGTCAAAGTGATGTAAATGGAAAAAACCTTCTCGCTGTTCCGTTTGTTCCGGCACTTCCATCGCCGGGAACGCATTTTGAAATTCGCAGGCCAATGCAAGCGCGTTAATCATTTTGTGCTTTGCATAACCGGGATGAATGTTGCATCCGTGGAAAGTGATTTTTGCGGAGGCCGCATTGAAATTTTCGTATTCCAATTCACCGACTGCGCCACCATCTATCGTATACGCCCAATCACAAGAAAAACGCTCAAACGGGAAAAATTGCATTCCCAAACCAATTTCTTCATCCGGAGTAAACGCCACCCGAATATTGCAGTGAGGTAAATTCTCAGTTTTTAAGCGATAAAGTGCGGTCATAATTTCCGCTATTCCGGCTTTGTTATCCGCGCCCAACAACGTTTTACCGTCTGTGACGATTAACGTTTTGCCGACCAGTTGGTGTAAGAAAGGATAATACACCGGGCTGATAAATTCTTCCCCGATACCCAAAGCAATATCGCCACCACGATAGTTATCAATCACTTCAGGCTGCACATGTTTGCCGCTGCAATCCGGCGAGGTGTCGAGATGGGCAATTAAACCAATTGTCGGCGCGTGAGGATCTACGTTGGAGGGTAAAAATGCGGTTAATACGGCGTGTTTATTGAGCTCAATTTCTTGCAACCCGAGTGCCACCAATTCTTGCTGTAACAGTTTGGCTAAGGCTAATTGACCTGCCGAACTAGGAGAAATTTTAGCACCGGGTTTTGCTTGCGTATCATAACTCACATAATTAAAAAAACGCTCCAACACCGGTTCTCGAGATAATAAATCTTGCATTCTTTTTCTCCCTTATTTTTATCTAATTTGACTTTCCGAAAAAACAATAAAAAATTGTATTAAGTCTAGCGACAAATAGAGCCAAAATCCTTGATATATCACAACTATTTTAGTTTTTATTAAAAAACCTGATTAATTCCTTTTCATTATCTCCCGTTCACTATATCATTAGCGTTCATTTTACAGTCACCGCCTACATTTTTGTGGGCATTTGTTTCTAATTTTTATCGAAAAACTTCGGTACGTTAGGGAGAAAACCAAAGCTAGTGGAAAACTCGGTTCAAAACAAGCCAATTATTGAGCTTCGTTCAATCAAAAAATCCTACGGTTCCAATACCATTATTAACGATTTTAATTTAACCATTAATAATGGTGAATTTGTCACCATTCTTGGCCCATCCGGTTGTGGTAAGACCACCGTGTTGCGTTTATTAGCCGGATTGGAAGAATTAGATTCCGGCAACATTATTTTGGACGGTGAAGACATTACCAATGTACCGGCAGAAAAACGTCACATCAACACCGTATTCCAAAGTTATGCCTTATTTCCACATATGACGATTTTTGAAAACGTGGCTTTCGGTTTGCGCATGCAAAAAGTGCCGGAAAGCGAGATCAAACCTCGTGTATTAGAGGCATTGCGTATGGTTCAGTTGGAAGAGATGGCAGAACGTAAACCTACCCAACTTTCCGGCGGACAACAACAACGTATCGCAATTGCTCGTGCGGTGGTCAATAAACCGAAAGTCTTATTACTTGATGAATCTCTGTCTGCGCTGGATTATAAATTGCGCAAACAAATGCAATATGAATTAAAGCAATTACAACGCCAATTAGGCATTACCTTTATTTTCGTGACCCATGACCAAGAAGAGGCAATCACCATGTCTGATCGTATTGTCTTATTGCGTAAAGGTAAAATTGCACAAGACGGCTCTCCGCGTGAGATTTATGAAGATCCGGCAAACTTGTTTGTGGCACGTTTCATCGGCGAAATTAATGTTTTTGATGCAACCGTCATTGAACGCAAATCAGACGATGTAGTACTTGCCAATGTGGAAGGCCGTATTTGTGATATTTATACGGATATTCCGGTCGAAAAAGATCAACAACTTCAAGTGTTGCTTCGCCCGGAAGATATTGTGATTGAAGAGCTGGATGAACACGAACATTCTAACGCGATTATCGGTCACATTATCGACCGCACTTACAAAGGTATGACCCTTGAATCTACCGTAGAATTCGAGCACAACGGCAAACGCGTGTTAGTGAGTGAGTTTTTCAATGAAGACGATCCTCATATGGATCACAGTATTGGTCAACGTGTAGGGATTACTTGGCACGAAGGTTGGGAGGTTGTACTCAACGATGAAGATAATCAATAATAAATTTCAGAAAATTACTGTTGCGATTATCTTCGGTTGGCTCATTTTCTTTGTGCTAATTCCAAACTTATTGGTATTAGTCGTAAGTTTCTTAACCCGAGATGGTAGTAACTTTTATGCCTTGCCATTTAACTTGGATAACTACATCAACCTGTTTAATCCGCTTTATGCGCAGGTGGTGTGGAATTCATTGTATATGTCGGGCATTGCCACCATTATTTGCTTACTGATCGGCTATCCATTCGCCTTTATGGTCAGCAAAATTCATCCGAAATATCGACCGCTCTTATTGTTCCTTGTGGTATTGCCATTCTGGACAAACTCGCTGATTCGTATTTATGGTATGAAAGTGTTCCTTGGAGTGAAAGGCGTGTTGAATACCATGTTGATGGATATGGGCATTTTGAGTGAACCGATTCGCATTCTAAACACAGAGGTGGCGGTGATCATCGGTTTAGTCTATTTGCTTCTGCCATTTATGATTTTGCCACTTTACTCCGCCATTGAAAAATTAGACGGACGTTTATTGGAAGCCGCAAAAGACTTAGGCGCGAATGCGTTTCAACGTTTCTTCCGTGTGATTTTACCACTCACCATGCCGGGCATTGTGGCAGGTTGCCTGTTGGTATTGTTACCGGCAATGGGCATGTTCTATGTCGCGGACTTACTTGGTGGTGCGAAAGTCTTACTTGTGGGTAACGTGATTAAGAGTGAATTCTTAATTTCCCGCAACTGGCCGTTCGGTTCGGCAATCAGTATCGGCTTAACGATTCTCATGGCCTTGTTAATTTTTGTGTACTACCGTGCCAATAAACTATTGAATAAGAAAGTGGAGTTAGAATAATGAGCCGTTTACTACGTAATATCTTTATGTTTGTGGTATACGCTTATTTGTATATCCCAATTATTATTTTGGTGACTAACTCCTTCAATGAAGACCGTTATGGTTTAAGTTGGAAAGGCTTTAGCTGGAACTGGTATGAACGGCTGTTTAACAATGATACTTTAATTCAAGCAGCGATTCATTCTGTAACGATTGCTTTCTTTGCAGCAACCCTCGCTACCATTGTGGGCGGTTTAACTGCGATTGCACTTTATCGTTATCGTTTCCGTGGCAAACAAGCCGTAAGTGGTATGTTGTTTATCGTGATGATGTCGCCGGATATCGTGATGGCGGTATCGTTGCTCGCGTTGTTTATGGTTGTGGGGATTTCTTTAGGTTTCTGGTCCTTATTGTTGGCACACGTGACCTTCTGTTTGCCTTATGTCACAGTCACTATTTTCTCCCGCTTAAACGGTTTCGATGCCAGAATGTTAGAAGCCGCGAAAGATTTGGGGGCAAGCGAAGTGACGATTTTACGCAAAATCATCCTACCACTTGCGTTACCTGCGGTGGTCTCCGGTTGGTTGTTAAGCTTTACCATCTCGCTAGATGATGTTGTGGTGTCGTCTTTTGTGAGCGGTGTAAGCTATGAAATCTTACCGTTGCGTATTTTCTCCTTGGTGAAAACCGGGGTGACACCGGAAGTCAATGCACTTGCAACCATCATGATTGTGCTTTCATTATTACTCGTAGTTGCTAGCCAATTTATCGGCAGAAAACACAAGGATATCTAGCAGTAATAATGTTTCACAAATAATTTAATATCACATACAATACGCCTTGACGCACAATCAAGGCGTTTTTTTATACCTGCATTTTATGCAGGTGGTTTTTTACCCCTCTTTTACGGAGAACAAACAAAAATGAAAAAATTTGCTGGTTTATTCACCGCAAGTATGATCGCCGTTGCCCTTACCGGTTGTAACGAAAAAGATAACAAGCAAGCGCAAACCACACCCGAAGCTGCAAAAGCTGAAGCGCCTGCAAATGATACCGTGTATCTTTATACATGGACGGAATATGTGCCGGATGGACTTTTAGATGAGTTCACGAAAGAAACCGGCATCAAGGTTATTGTTTCCAGCCTTGAATCCAACGAAACCATGTATGCAAAAATCAAGACCCAAGGGGCTGCCGGCGGTTATGATGTGATTGCGCCGTCTAACTACTTCGTATCCAAAATGGCACGCGAAGGTATGTTAAAAGAACTTGACCACAGCAAATTACCTGTCATTAAAGAATTAGACCCTGATTGGCTCGACAAGCCTTACGACAAAGGCAACAAATATTCCCTTCCACAATTATTAGGTGCGCCGGGTATTGCATTCAACACCAATAGCTACAAAGGCACCGATTTCACCTCTTGGGGTGATTTATGGAAACCGGAATTTGCGAATAAAGTACAATTATTAGATGATGCCCGTGAAGTATTCAACATTGCCTTATTGAAAATTGGTCAAGATCCTAATACGCAAGATCCAACAATTATCAAACAGGCTTATGAGGAATTGTTGAAATTACGTCCGAATGTACTTTCTTTCAACTCTGATAACCCGGCAAACTCTTTTATTTCCGGTGAAGTAGAAGTGGGTCAATTATGGAACGGTTCTGTGCGTATTGCGAAAAAAGAACAAGCACCTTTAGACATGGTGTTCCCAAAAGAAGGGCCGGTACTTTGGGTGGATACTTTAGCCATTCCGGTTACCTCTAAAAATCCGGACGGTGCGCACAAACTTATCAACTATATGTTAGGTGCGAAAGCCGCTGAAAAATTAACCTTGGCAATTGGTTATCCAACGGCGAACCTTGAAGCGAAAAAAGTCTTACCAAAAGAAATCACGGAAGATCCGGCAATCTATCCAACAGCTGAAGTATTAAAAAATAGCTACTGGCAAGATGATGTGGGTGATGCGATTCAATACTATGAACAATATTATCAAGAGCTAAAAGCAGCGAAATAATTTGTTCTCATAGCCATCACAAAAGTGCGGTCGAAATTTATATTAATTTTCAACCGCACTTTTTTTATCTAATGCTAAGATAAGGAAATGAAAAGCGAAAAAGGAGGGGATTATGACAACACCAATTTCAGACAAAATTCACCACGCGTTGTCCCAAATTGATAATGTACTGTTAGCTCAGGATATTTGGCTTATTTTACAAGAGCAAAAATTTGTGGGATTCCTACCGCACTTTGCCATACAGCACTTGTGCAACAAACATCAAATCACGCCTCAACAACTCTCCCTTCAGCTGCTTCCCATTGCCGCTTGTTATGCCACCACGCCCATCTCACATTTTAATGTTGGCGCGATCGTCATAGGAGTGAGCGGCAATTTTTATTTCGGTGCGAATCAAGAATTTTGCCAAACGGATATTCAACAAACCATCCATGCCGAACAAAGCGCAATCAGTCATGCTTGGATGCGCGGAGAAAAACAAATCACCGACATTAGCGTCAACTACACACCATGCGGCCATTGTCGCCAGTTTATGAATGAATTAAATAGCGCAGAAAGATTACAAATTCATTTACCGCATCGTCAGAATAATCCGTTGCACCAATATTTACCCGATGCATTCGGGCCAAAAAACTTGAACATTCAGCTACATTTGCTAGATCAGCATGATAATCAATTATCCTTGAACAGCAACGACCCAGTGATTTCACAAGCCCTTGCGATGGCGAACCAAGCACATGCGCCTTATTCAAAGGCCTTCCATGGCATTGCATTACAAACGCAAGATCAACACATTTATCACGGCAGTTATGCGGAAAATGCGGCGTTTAACCCAAGCCTACCGGCGATGCAAGTGGCGCTGAATTATCTGATATTAAGTGGTGAAGCCGTAGAAAATATCACCCGTGCTGTGATGGTCGAGAAATCTCAAACCTTGAAATACAAAGCAATGGCAGAGGCCCTACTCACCAGCGTATGTGAGGTAAAATTAGAGTATTTTGAGGTATAAAAGTGCGGTGAATTTTCAGTGCGTTTAAAAGATATGGGTGCGTATAACCGCACCCATATTTATTTTTTTAAGTGATTTAGTTTGCAGATTTACCAATCACCTCTAATCCGCCCATGTAAGGACGTAAAACCTCCGGTACGGTAATTGAACCATCGGCATTTTGATAGTTTTCCAAAACTGCCACTAAGGTACGACCTACGGCTAAACCGGAACCATTAAGGGTATGCACCAAACGGGTTTTCTTGTCGCCTTTTGAACGACAGCGTGCTTGCATACGACGCGCTTGGAAATCCCACATGTTGGAGCAAGAAGAAATTTCACGGTACGTATTTTGCGCCGGCACCCAAACTTCTAAGTCGTAAGTTTTGCAAGAACCAAAGCCCATATCACCGGTACAAAGCAACACTTTACGATATGGCAAGCCAAGTAATTGCAAGACTTTTTCCGCGTGACCTGTTAGTTCTTCTAGTGCATCCATGGATTTTTCCGGTTCCACAATTTGAACCAATTCCACTTTATCAAATTGGTGCATACGAATTAAACCGCGTGTATCACGGCCGTAAGAACCGGCTTCAGAACGGAAACATGGTGTATGTGCAGTCATTTTTAACGGTAAATTTTCCGCCTCTAAAATTTCGCCACGTACCAAGTTGGTGACCGGCACTTCTGCTGTTGGAATCAATGCATAAGTGCGTTGCACTTCATTTGGGTCTTGCCCTTCTAGCGGTTTCGTGTGGAATAGATCTTCACTGAATTTAGGTAATTGACCTGTGCCATAAAGCGTATCGTGGTTCACTAAATAAGGCACATAAGCTTCCGTGTAGCCATGCTGTTCCGTGTGTAAATCCAACATAAATTGCGCAATGGCACGATGTAATTTGGCAATTTGACCTTTCATCACCACAAAACGGGAACCGGTTAATTTGACCGCAGAAGCAAAATCTAAGCCTTGTAAATTTTCGCCTAACGCAACGTGGTCTTTTACCTCAAAATCAAATTTGCGTGGCTCACCCCAACGGGATACTTCTAAATTTTCACTGTCATCTTTCCCCAAAGGAACTTCATCAGCAGGAATATTCGGGATGTTCAAGGCAATGTCATTTAACGCATTTTGTACTTTTTCTAACTCAACTTTACCCTGTTCTAATTCTGCGCCCATGTGATCCACTTCTGCTAACAAAGGCGCAATATCCTCTCCACGGGCTTTTGCCGCACCGATGGCTTTAGAACGTGCATTACGTTCTGCTTGTAACGTTTCGGTTTTGATCTGTAAGGCTTTGCGTTTTTCTTCTAATTGTGTGAGGTTGTCCACATCAAGAATAAAACCACGTTTAATTTTTAATTTTTCTGCAACTTCTGCCAGATTATTACGAAGTAAATTCGGATCGATCATACTGTTACCTTTCTCTTCTTCTGTTTATTAATACCGTGTTAAAAATTGCGTTTATTCTATATCGTATTCAACCAATAAACTAGCAAAAACATGGACTAAAGTGCGGTCAGAAATCGCCGTGTTTTTTCGTGCTACCTTATTTTCCACTCAAAAAGAGGTCATTGGATACTCCCTATGAGTTTAAAAGTACGCCAATAAAACTTTGATGTAACGCAACAATTTTCCTAATTCTACTACTTAATAAGTAGTCTTAATGTTAAACTAGCGCCGATTTTCTCATCACCAAATGAAATTATTTTCTGGAGTATCTATGGAATTTCTAATGAACTTAAGTGAAGGCTCGCAATTTGCTATTCAACTTGCGATCGTCTTAATCTGTTTATTCTACGGCGCCAAAAAAGGCGGTATCGCTCTCGGTTTGTTAGGCGGTATTGGTCTTATTGTCTTGGTGTTCGGTTTCGGCATTGAACCGGGTAAACCGGCAATCGATGTCATGTTAACCATCCTTGCGGTGGTGGTAACATCGGCAACATTACAAGCCAGTGGCGGTTTAGATGTGATGTTGCAAATCGCAGAAAAATTACTGCGTAAAAATCCGAAATACGTCAGTATTCTCGCTCCGTTCGTTACCTGCACCCTGACTATTCTTTGCGGTACCGGACACGTGGTTTATACCATGCTACCGATTATTTACGATATCGCGATTAAAAACGACATTCGTCCGGAACGCCCAATGGCAGCCAGTTCTATTGCCTCACAAATGGGTATCATCGCTTCCCCAGTTTCCGTTGCGGTAGTCACCTTAACGGCTTTCTTAGTGAATGCACAAAACCATTTAGCAGGCTTTGATGGTTACTTAGATTTATTAAAAATCACTGTGCCATCCACCCTTTGTGGTGTTTTAGCTATCGGTATCTTCAGCTGGTTCCGTGGTAAAGATTTAGATAAAGACCAAGAATTCCAAGAAAAATTAAAAGATCCTGAATTCAAAAAATATGTGTATGGCGACAGCGCTTCCCTACTCGATAAAAAATTACCACAATCCAGCTGGAACGCGATGTGGATTTTCTTCGGTGCCATTTTAGTGGTTGCCTTATTAGGTTATTTCAAAGAATTACGCCCATCTTTTGAGAAAAGTGCACCTGCGCAGGTAGTTGAAGTACTTTCAGGTGATAAAGCAGTCAAAAGCTTTAACGTGAAAGACGGTAAAATTCTTGCCGTAGCTAAAGACGGTAAAGTCGCTCTTGATGTTAAAGACAACAAAGCCAAAGCCAAAACAGTTTATGACCGCGCTGAGATTTATGACAACGAAGGCACATTAACCCAAACGATTGCTTTACAAGATAACAATGTGATCATTACTGCCGCGGATAAAACAGAAACCATTGAAAATGCGGCAATCGTCTTAAAAGACTCCGTGAAGAAAAAAGTCAATTTAGGCATGGTTCACGTTATTCAAATCTTCATGTTATTGGCCGGTTCATTAATCATCATCTTTACAAAAACCGATGCCGGCAAAATCAGTAAAAATGAAATCTTCCGTTCCGGTATGATTGCATTAGTAGCAGTGTTCGGGATTTCTTGGATGGCAGAAACCATGTTTACCGTCCATACACCGATGATGAAAGCGGCATTAGGTGATGTAGTAAAAGCTCACCCTTGGACTTATGCTGTAATGCTACTATTAATCTCTAAATTCGTTAACTCCCAAGCGGCGGCATTAGTGGCATTCGTACCACTGGCATTAGGTATCGGTGTTGACCCGGCGATTATTCTTGCCTTCGCCGCAGCGTGTTACGGTTACTACATTTTACCAACCTACCCAAGTGACCTGGCAGCAATTCAATTTGACCGTTCAGGCACGACCCACATCGGTAAATTTGTCATCAACCACAGCTTTATTTTACCGGGCTTAATCGGTGTAATTACCTCCTGTATATTTGGTTACATCTTCACAACCCTGTTTGGATACTTGTAATTTAGATTAAATTTAATCAGATGAAAAAAGGCTACTTCTCATGAAGTAGCCTTTTTTATGTGTGTTTAAATCAAAAAACAATTCTAAAATCAACCGCACTTTTATCTGGTTCGAATGTAAATAGAAACCCTACTTATAACGTTTCTCCTGGCTTTCCTGATCCAATCCTTTTAACCAGTCCAGCTTCTCTTTCATCTTAATTTCCATCCCTCTTGCAGTCGGAAAATAAAATTGTGTGTCTTTAAGTTCTGGCGGGAAGTAATTTTCGCCGGCGGCGTAGGCATGAGGTTCATCATGGGCATAGCGGTATTCGGCACCGAAGCCCAAATCTTTCATGAGATTGGTTGGGGCGTTTCGTAGGTGTTCCGGCACATCAAAATCAGCCGATTCCATCGCCAATTTTTTCGCGGCTTTGAAGGCGAGGTAAACTGCATTACTTTTTGGTGCAACGGCTAAATACACGATAGCTTGCGCAATAGCGCGTTCGCCTTCAGCTGCGCCAACGCGGGTAAAACAATCCCAGGCGGAAAGAGCGACTTGCATTGCGCGCGGGTCAGCATTGCCCACATCTTCCGAGGCAATCGCCAACAAACGGCGTGCCACATAAAGGGGATCGCCGCCAGCCGTGATAATCCGAGCATACCAATAGAGCGCCGCATCCGGTGCAGAGCCGCGAATAGATTTATGCAGTGCAGAAATGAAATCATAAAAACGATCGCCTTGTTTGTCGAAGCGCGCTTGACGCTCCCCCAGCACTTCTGTAAGTAAAGTGCGGTCTAAAATTTTACCGTTTTCGGATTCGGCGGCCATGTCCACCATCATTTCCAAGCAGTTCAATGCAAGGCGCGCATCACCATTGACATATTCTGCCAAAAGCGACAATAAATTCGCTTGCAAATCTAACCGCACTTTGCCCAAGCCGTTTTTCGGATCGTTGATCGCTTGTTGCAACACATGCTCAATTTCCTGCGTGGAAAGCGGTTTGAGAATATAAACTCGTGCACGGGAAAGCAGCGCGTTATTTAATTCAAAGGAAGGATTTTCTGTGGTCGCACCAATAAAAATAATGGTGCCGTCTTCGATATGCGGCAGAAAGGCATCTTGCTGGCTTTTATTGAAACGATGCACTTCATCCACAAACAAAATGGTACGCAGCCCCGCCAATTTATTTTGTTTCGCTTTTTCAATGGCTTCACGAATTTCTTTAATGCCGCTGGTGACAGCAGAAATACGCTCCACTTCCGCTTGAATACGTTGCGCAATAATTTCCGCCAAGGTGGTTTTGCCGGTGCCGGGTGGCCCCCAGAAAATCATGGAATGAACATAGCCTGCCTCAATCGCTTTGCGCAACGGTTTACCTTCGCCCAACAAATGAGACTGGCCACAATATTGTGCCAAAGTAGTTGGGCGCATTCTGGCCGCTAAAGGGCGAAAGTCATTTTCGTTGAAATCAAAGCTAAAGTTAGACATGGTTCAATTGCTTATTTTTTACGTTGGTCGTCCAATTCTACGCCTTTGGGGACGCTAAATTTAAACAAACCGCTATCTAGATGTTGGTTGGTAATATTGCGCAAAATATATTGATTAGACTGCCCGTCTTTTTCAATGGTACTAAACCCTTTTAATACACCGTTTTGATCGATACGAATATCAAATTGCTTAATATTGCTGTTTTTGGCTTTCGGTTTTAACACGAAAGTGTCATCTTTTTGTTCTACCGAATATTGCGCCCAATGGCTTTTTTCATTGCTGGTGAGCAACACGAACGGCGTATTATTTACCGCCTCTTTTACCCAATTGGCCGTCACTTGTTCCACAAACGGATCATAGAACCAAAGGGTTTGTCCATCGGCAATAATTTGGGTTTCTTGTGGTGATTTAGTGTCCATACGGAACAAATTCGGACGCTTAATTTGTAATTTTCCATTGCCTTGTTGCACATTTTTACCATTTGCCGAACTCACCGTTTGTGCAAAATCTGCACTTAACGTATCCACTTTATTTAAGCGATTCTGTAACTCAATATCAGCATTTGCCCAAGCAAGAGACGCCATTGTCAAAAGAGAAAGTGCGGTAAGTTTTTGAAACGTTTTTTTCATATTATTCAATTCCTTGTTTAAACCGATTACCTTTAGCCGCTTCAGTCTATGCACCGGTAAACGGCCAAAAATAAAGTGACCATTTAACCTCAAAAGGAGAGATTCATTCTAATAATCCGCCCCGCGCGCCAAAATCTCACGCTTGCCATTTTGCAATGGCGAGACGATCCCCTGTTCTTCCAGTTGATCCATAATATTCGCTGCACGGTTAAAGCCCACGCGGAAACGGCGTTGAATCGCAGAAATGGAAGTTGTGCCCGTGCTGACAACAAACTCGACCACTTCATCAAACAACTCATCGGTCTCGCCCGAATTATCCCCTAAGCGTTCTAAGGCATCTTCGTCTTCATTGCCGTCTAAAATGCCTTCAATATAATTCGGTTTACCACGCGCTCTCCAATCGTCTGCGACACGGCTAACTTCATCATCAGTCATAAAGGCACCGTGAATACGGATTAATTCGGTAGAGCCTTGCGGTGAATACAACATATCGCCCTTGCCCAGCAAAGATTCCGCACCACCTGCATCGAGAATCGTACGTGAGTCAATTTTCGTTGCCACGGTGAAAGCAATACGGCTCGGCACATTGGCTTTGATTAAACCGGTAATGACATCCACAGAAGGGCGTTGTGTTGCCAAAATCAAGTGAATCCCTACTGCACGGGCTTTTTGCGCCAAACGCGCAATCAGTTCTTCCACCTGTTTGCCGGCAACCATCATTAAATCGGCAAATTCATCCACAACGACTACAATATAACTCAGCTTCTCTAACGGAGGCGGAAGCTGATCCATAGAATCACCCGGACGCCATAATGGGTTTGGAATCGGCATTTTTAATGCATCATACTCATCGATTTTCTCATTGAAACCTTCAATGTTACGCACCCGTAAAGCAGACAATAATTGATAGCGGCGCTCCATTTCATCCACACACCAACGCAACGCATTAGCGGCTTTTTTCATGTCCGTAACGACTTCCGTTAATAAGTGAGGAATGTCATTATAGACGGATAATTCCACCACTTTCGGGTCAATCATGATGAACTTCACTTCTTCCGGTTTTACGCGATAAAGCAAGCTTAAAATCATCGTATTCACGCCAACGGATTTCCCGGAACCTGTCGTTCCCGCCACCAATAAATGCGGCATTTTTGCGAGATCCACAATCATGGGTTTACCACTAATATCTTTACCTAATGCCATGGAAAGCAAGGCTTTTGCATTGCGGAATTCATCGCTGTCGAGTACATCGCGAAGCGGCACCATTTGGCGATGATCATTCGGCGTTTCAATACCAATATAAGGCTTGCCGGGAATCACTTCTGCCACACGAATAGCGCGGAACATCAAAGCACGAGCTAAGTCTGTATCTAAGGCAGTGACTTTGGCCGCTTTGACCCCCGGATCCAACTCCAGTTCATAACGAGTCACCACCGGCCCAACCAACACATCTTTCACTTTTGCCTTCACATTGAAATTGCGTAGCTGTTGTTCAATACGTTGCGAAGTTTCCACAATTTCTTCTTGAGTAATATTTTGGGCTTTGCTTTGGTGCCGATCTAATAAATCCAAGCTCGGCAATGGTGTAGTCGGCTTTTCAACGTTAGCTTTATTCTGCTGGAACGCCGGATGAACAAGAGAATCGCCATAAGGCTTATATTGTGGCGTGATCTGAGGCATTGTTGATTCAGCGTCTTCAGTTTTGCTCACTGATGGCGCAACCACCGTTGTTTCATGATGAATTTGAGTCGGTTGTAAAGTTTCTTCAGACATATTCGCCTGTGGCACTGCTAAAGACACCGTCGGCATCATTTCCTGTTCTGAAAAATCATGGGAAAAATCCACCGTACTTTGAAGTTCAGTCGCCGGTTCCACATGCGCTTGTACTGATGATAAAGACGTTTGAGCAAGTGAAGTAGTAGTAAACGCCGACTGAGGCGTCGGTGTGGCAATGGTCACATTGGGTAATGTCTCTTGCTGCTCAAAATCATAAGAAATTAACGGTTCAGCAGTATCAGTCTCTTTTTCCGTAGTAATCGTCATACTGTCAGAAGACACTGATGTCATTTCTTCAGAGAGTCCGGTGATGTGAAGCTGATGATTTGATTCTGTGCCGGTTTCTGCTGAATTTTCTTCGGACAAAGCTTTTGCCTGCGTCATTAGGCTTTCTTGGGATACCAAAATAATTTCTTCTTTTGCTTCAGCGGAAACATTTTCGTTCGATTGCGGTTGCGTTTCTTCTGCTGGCGGCGTTTGCATGGTTAACCATTGATAAAAACGAACCAACAATCGGATAAACGAAGCCCCGGAACACAAAATAAATCCCGCGAGGGCAAAAATCCCTGCGAAGACAAGCAACCCGAATTTTCCGGCGGCTTCATAGAACATTAAAGTGAGCCAACCGCCTAACACGCCACCGGACAAATAATTTGCCGTGTTGTTAAAGGACAATGTACAAATGACTGTCAATCCGCAAAGCAATAAAATAAAGCCGAATGTCCGCAAGCTAAATTTCGTCCATGTCAGCGAAGTTACCCGTTTAGTACGAATTAAATATGTCGGAATAAAACACAACATAAACGGAATAACATTCCCCACATAACCGAAAAGTACAAAAAATAAATCCACAAACCATGCCCCGAATGCGCCGGCTTTGTTGATGGTATCCGGCGAAAAACTGGAGGTCGCCCAAGAATTATCCAGCGGCGTGTATCCCAACCAAGCAATGATCAGATAAAATCCGAAAAGTGCGGTCATACCTAGCAACAAATTTAATAAATAATCTTTCGGGGAAAAATGTTCGGTAATACGTTTAATCATGCGTTACGACTTTATCTCTATTTCAACTGTAAAAAATTAGTTTGTTTGACTTCTTCCATCACCACATAAGTACGGGTATCATTCACGCCGGGTAACCGTAGCAAAGTGGTGCCGAGCAATTTACGGTATGCCGCCATATCCGCCACTCGGGTTTTCAACAAATAATCGAAATCACCGGAAACTAAATGGCATTCTTGAATTTCATCCAACTGTTGCACTGCTAAATTAAATTCCTCAAACACATCAGGTTTACCGCGCACTAAAGTAATTTCCACAATCACCAACAATGGCGAATCCAATAATTCCGGATTCAGTAAGGCGCGATATCCCATAATCACCCCTTGTCTTTCCAAACGTTTTACACGTTCTAAACAAGGTGTTGGAGATAACCCTACTTTTTTCGACAAATCAATGTTGGAAATTTTACCGTTGCGTTGTAATTCATTGAGTATTTTTATATCAATGGCATCTAAAGCTTTTGTTAATTTCTTTTCCATGTGCGACGTTCGTATGAATGAGAGAAAATAGTGATTAATTCTAGCCTATTTGGCCCAATATTGCAGTAAGAAAGTAGAAAGCTCTCCAATATTCATTGAGTACAAAATTTAATTTGTTTAACCCTATTTTGTATTCAATCAAAGAGCAACGCAGATCTGAACAAAAAGAGATTGTTTTCATTTCTTTCGCGTGTTCTAATGAGCCCCACGCTAGACAATCACTTCAGTAAGTTAGTTATTTCGGTTCTTCCTCATTCAAGTTTTGAATTTGTGCTTTGAAGATTCAATTTACCCATCTCTATTTAAGTTAAATCGCTAGCAATTCGTGCTGAACATAAGCACACCATTTCATTATTTAAAATAAGGAAGACAACATGTCTAAATTAAACGGCACCGTAAAATGGTTCAATTCCGCAAAAGGTTTCGGTTTTATCGCACCTGAAGATGGTTCTAAAGATGTTTTCGTACACTTCTCCGGCATCGTGGGCAATAATTTCCGTACGTTAAACGAAGGCGACCGTGTTGCTTTTAACGTGCAAGATTCCCAACGCGGTCCGACAGCCGTTGACGTTGAAGTGATTTAAGAAACATTTCTACATAAAAATAGCCCTTCTCAAAAGGGCTATTTTTTTATCTATCGTTTTTATTCATCCGCATTTTCAAAAGTGCGGTCATTTTTTAAAGCGAATCTAAGATTCCCAGTGCATCAACAAGTTTCTTCACAGTAAACACTTGCATGTTTTCCACCGCATGTTTCGGCTTATTTCCGAAGGGAACAATCGCACGTTTAAAACCGTGTTTTGCGGCCTCACTAATACGTTCCTGCCCACTTGGTACAGGACGAATCTCACCCGCCAATCCCACTTCACCAAACACCACAAGGTCTTGCGGTAACGGGCGATTACGGAAGCTGGAAATCAGCGCTAGAAGCAACGCCAAATCGGCACTTGTTTCGGTCACTTTGACGCCGCCAACCACGTTTACAAACACATCTTGATCCGCCATTTGCAATCCCCCGTGGCGATGCAACACAGCCAGTAATAAAGCAAGACGGTTTTGCTCCAACCCTACGGCAACACGACGTGGATTGGCAAGCATAGAATGATCCACCAGCGCTTGAATTTCCACCAACAACGGACGTGTGCCTTCCCATAGCACCATCACGGAGCTACCGGGCGTTTGTTCATCACCGCGGCTTAAAAAGATCGCCGATGGGTTTTTCACTTCACGCAAACCTTGTTCCGTCATGGCGAATACGCCCAACTCATTCACGGCACCAAAGCGGTTTTTGTGGCTACGCAAGGTGCGGTAGCGGGAATCGGTTTCGCCTTCCAATAATAAGGAACAGTCAATGGCATGCTCTAATACCTTCGGCCCGGCAAGGGTGCCGTCTTTAGTGACATGCCCCACCATGATGATTGCCACTTGTCGAGTTTTTGCATAACGCGTTAAAAAAGAAGCACATTCACGCACCTGTGCCACACTGCCCGGTGACGATTGAATATCCGCCAAATGCATAACCTGAATAGAGTCGATCACGATAATTTGCGGTTTTAATTGATCCGCCAAATTACAAATCTGTTCTACCGAAGTTTCCGACAACATATTCAATTTTTCCGGTGGTAAACCGAGGCGTTTGGCACGCATGGCGACTTGTTGCAAAGATTCCTCGCCGGTCACATAAAGTGCGGTCATTTTTTGCGACAAATGACACATCACCTGCAACAATAACGTACTTTTCCCTGCTCCCGGATGGCCGCCAATCAGAATGGCACTGCCCGGCACTACCCCGCCGCCCAGCACGCGATCCAGTTCATAAAAACCACTGCTAAAACGCGGAGTTTCCTGTAGACTAATTTCACTTAACGTTTGAATTTTGGCGCGAGTCTCTCCGGCATAGCCACTAAATCGATCCGCTTTATTATTTGGCGTAGAAACTAACCGCACTTCGGTGATGGTATTCCAAGCTTTACATGCACCACACTGCCCTTGCCAACGGGAATATTCCGCACCGCAATCGTTACAAACATAAGCTGTTTTTGTTTTCGCCATAGGGTTATCCACCGATCGTTAATGTAATCAAGTAAAGCATGCGTTGTGCATACTGCGGCGTTTGAATAAGGTCGAGCAATTTATTCATCGCCAACGCATTATCTTTCGTCTCACTGTGCAAACGAATGACGTCATGTAGTTTCGCCAAAACATCCGCATTCGCGTCGGCTAAATCGTTCAATACATTTTCTTGTGCATAATGTTGATTCACCGTCTGTTGTTCATTTAATGCTGCTTCTAGCAAAGATTTATTATCTTCGTAATAATGATATAAATTGAAAAAAGCGCCTACGCGTTCTACGGTTTTAATAAAATCTGCCGCAAAGAAATTAGCCCCTAAAGCCAGTGTTTCTTCTACTAAAGACTGCTCATAAGCTAAAAGTGCAATCAATTTTTCTGCTGTTTTTTGCATCCGTTTCTCTGAATACAAAAAGCCGCGCCATTGCTCAATCCAATCACTGGCTTTCGTCGTTTTATTTTGGACTAATTGATATCCGCGTTTTGCTTTACTGATGGAATAAAAATGTACCTTGCCCTCATAATGGGTTAAGAAATCAGCAACAAAGGCAAAAAATGGTTCTAATTCACCTGACTTCACCTCAAACTCAATTTCGCGAATAGGCTGTTGTTTGTCACCTGCAATAACATTTCCTTGATCAAATGCCACTTCAATTTGGCAATCGGGCATATATTGAACCAGCCATGTTTGGCGCATAAAGTCAGTGCTAAAAATCGGCTTTAGGGGCTCTTCAACATTTTCTAATACAAGCCCATGCTGACGAATTAAGGCCGCTAAATTAGGTTCTGATGTCGGCAATTCTACGTTATATTCCGGGCGTACATGCAACCCACCGGATACTTTGCCATCGGTTTTTAAGGTCAAGGTGTAATGGTCACCTTGCTGACGCACACGCAAGCCCATTTTCTGTCGAGTGAAATAGTTATCGGCAGTGTCGTAATAAGTATTGGTTAAAAAGGCTTCTTGCTGCTCAATAACATGAAAATGATGTAGTAAGGTATTGAGCTGTTCCTCATGAATATCACCGACCGCTAATTTTAATTCGATTTCGTTTACCATGATAAAATCCTTTAAGATCATAAAGTTTTGTATTTACTCTGAATTCATGGATTTTATTATCCAATAAAAGCCTGCTTTTTTCGATTAAAATCGTGAATTTTTCATTTACATCAGGTAATATGCGCGTAAATTATTAACCTTAATTAGGAGTCATTTTCATGGCAATGAATAACATCCTTGGATTATTTGCCCACTCCCCTTTAAAGCCGTTACAAAAACACTCCAATAAAGTCACTGAATGCTGTGAATTATTGGTTCCTTTCTTTGAAGCGATCTTCCGTGAAGACTGGAATGCCGCTGAACAATTCCGTTTAGATATTTCCGCTCATGAGCGTCAAGCCGATGCATTAAAACGTGAAATTCGTTTGAAATTACCACGCGGTTTATTCATGCCGATTGAACGTACCGATTTATTAGAATTAGTTACTCAACAAGACAAATTAGCAAATTACGCAAAAGACATTGCCGGCCGCATGGTTGGACGCCAATTTGGCATTCCGCCGGAAATGCATGATGAATTTATGAGCTATGTAAGACGCAGCTTAGATGCTACCGAACAAGCCCATAAAGTGATTGAAGAAATGGATCAGCTATTAGAAACCGGTTTCAAAGGTCGAGAATTAAACTTTGTTAATCAAATGATTAACGAGTTGGATATCATTGAAGATGATACCGATCAAATGCAAATCAAATTAAGAAAAATGCTTTATGAGGTTGAAGGTCGTTACAACCCCATCGATGTCATGTTCTTATATAAAATTATTGAATGGGTTGGCGTGCTTGCCGACCAAGCACAACGAGTCGGCTCACGCATTGAATTAATGCTGGCTCGCTCATAATTTCCATTTACTTAGGTATTTTTCAATGGAACTACTTCATCAATACGGCGCATTATTGATTTTCATTACAGCCGTTTTTGGCTTTTTCATGGCCTTTGGCGTAGGAGCCAACGATGTTTCAAATGCAATGGGAACATCCGTTGGCTCAGGAACAATCACAGCGAAACAAGCCATTATTATTGCAATGATTTTTGAAGCATCAGGAGCTTATCTTGCCGGAGGCGAAGTCACCGAAACCATCAAAAGCGGTATTATCGATACTATGCAATTTGTTGGCGAACCGGAAGTATTGGTCTTCGGTATGATGGCGGCTTTATTCGCTTCAGGCGCGTGGTTATTAATTGCTTCCCGCATGGGCTGGCCGGTATCCACGACCCACTCTATCATCGGAGCAATCATCGGTTTTGCTTGCGTGACTGCAGGACCGCACTCCGTCGACTGGAGCAACATTAAAAATATTGTAGGTAGCTGGTTTATCACCCCATTACTTGCCGGTTTACTCGCTTACGCTATTTTTATCAGCACACAAAAACTCATTTTCGATACAGAAAGTCCTTTCAGAAATGCACAAAAATACGGTCCTTATTACATGGGTATCACTATTTTTATTTTGTGTATCGTGACCTTAAACAAAGGGTTAAAACATATTGGACTGAATTTAAGTAGCACAGAGAACTTACTGATTTCTTTTGCTATCGGCATTATTTCTATTATTTACAGCCACTTTTATTTCCGTAGCATCAAATTTAAATACAAAATGTTGGAAAGCGGCTCCTTCGGAGGCGTAGAAAAGGTCTTTAGTATTCTGATGTTGATGACTGCTTGTGCTATGGCATTTGCCCATGGTTCAAATGATGTAGCTAATGCAATTGGCCCACTTTCTGCGGTTGTTGCCATTATTGAAAGCGGCGGTCAGATTGTTAACAACGTTCCCCTTGCTTGGTGGATTCTGCCTTTAGGCGCTGCCGGGATTGTTGTCGGTTTAATTGTTATGGGTTACAAAGTGATGGCAACCATCGGCACCGGCATTACGGATCTCACCCCAAGCCGTGGTTTTGCCGCCCAGTTTGCAACAGCAACCACCGTGGTTATCGCCTCCGGTACCGGATTGCCGATTTCCACTACGCAAACCCTTGTTGGTGCGGTATTAGGTATTGGTTTTGCGCGTGGTATTGCGGCCATTAACTTAAACGTTATTCGTAATATTGTTGTTTCTTGGGTAGTTACGCTACCGGCCGGTGCGTTCTTCGCCATTATTATTTATTACCTCTTAACAACTATTTTCTATTAATCCTGTCTGAAAAGTGCGGTTAATATTTACGTTAAAAATTCACCGCACTTTTCGTTTTTTTATAAAGGATTTCCCCTATGCAAAAAGCTTTATCTACACTGCTTGCGCTATTTTGCTTCACTGTTGGCATGTCTGCCGCACAGGGAGAAACAAAATACGTCACAGAAAACCTCTCCACGTTTCTACGCAAAGGTGCCGGCGAGCAATTTAAAATTGCCGGCACCATTCAAGCAGGCGAAGCCGTTACCGTATTAGATAAAAAAGAGCGCTACACGCTGGTTCGCGACAGTAAAAACCGTGAAGCCTGGATTTTAAGCAGTGAACTCAGCACTAACGCCAGCAGCAAAGATGAAAATCCGAGATTAAAAAATCAAATTCAAGAGTTGAGTTTAAAACTTAATCGTTTAGACAATGATTGGCAAAAACGCACGATAGAAATGCAACGCCGAGCCAAACAGGCGGAGCAACAAAGCAGCGAATTATTGGAACAAAACTCCCAACTAAAACGGGAATTGGAAATGACTAAAAATAAAAATCGTGATTTAGAAGCCATGTTAGATGCCGGCAAACGCGAAATTGCCATTCAATGGTTTATCTACGGCGGGTCGGTGCTTGGCGTGGGATTGGTTCTCGGCTTAGCACTACCGTTCATTATGCCTAAACGCCGTCGTCGCGATAGTTGGTCATAATGGCGGAAAAATTTCACGTCTATTTAGTCGGAGGCGCAGTTCGCGATCAGCTTCTCAACCTTCCCGTCAAAGATCGGGATTGGGTGATTGTGGGCGCGACGCCACAAGATTTGTTGAATCAAGGCTATCAACAAGTCGGTAAAGATTTTCCGGTTTTTCTCCACCCCAAAAACAAAGAAGAGTATGCATTGGCGCGTACTGAACGAAAAGCGGGCAAAGGTTACACCGGCTTTATTTGCGATTTTTCTGCCGACATCACGTTAGAACAAGATTTAGTTCGTCGCGATCTCACCATTAACGCCATTGCGCAAGATTTAGCCGGCAATTTATGCGACCCATACCATGGCGTGGAAGATCTAGAAAAACGTGTTTTACGTCATGTTTCCCCCGCATTTTCGGAAGATCCTTTACGCGTTTTGCGCGTTGCCCGTTTTGCCGCTCGCTATCATTACTTAGGCTTCAACATCGCTGATGAAACCCTACAACTAATGGCCGCACTTAGTGCGCAAGGCGAGCTACAGCATCTGACGGCCGAGCGCGTTTGGGCAGAAACTGAAAAAGCCTTAAATGAAAAAAATCCTGAAATTTACTTTGAAACCTTGCGTCAAGTTGGAGCACTCAAAGTACTCTTTCCCGAATTAGATGCCCTTTATGGCGTGCCAAATCCGGCAAAATATCATCCGGAAATCGACAGCTTCGTGCATACGATGATGGTATTACAACAAGCAACACTGCTTTCCGAACAGGTCGATTGCCATAAAAGTGCGGTTCGTTTTGCCGCCATTTGTCATGATTTAGGCAAAGCCTGTACCCCAAAACTAAACTGGCCTCATCACCACGGACACGAAAAATTAGGTATTGCACCGACAAGGGCTCTATGTAAACGTTTAAAAGTGCCGACATATTATCAACAACTGGCAGAACTCACCTGCGAATATCATTCACATGTACACAAAGTGTTTGAGCTACGCCCGGAAACGATCGTGAAACTTTTTAATACCTTTGATGTGTGGCGTAAGCCATTGCGTTTTATGGAGTTTCTTCTTGTTTGTTTTGCCGATACACGAGGCCGCAAAGGATTTGAACACATTCAATACCCTCAACAAGAATTTGCCATCGCCTTGTATCAAGCCGCATTAAAAGTAGATATTCAATCTATTATTGCTGCCGGTTTTGAAAACAAAGCCATTCGTGATCAGCTTAATCGCGGACGTATTTTTGCCGTCAAACAAAAACGCCAAGAAATCCTACCGCACTTTAAACCCTAAACCGGCGTTGAATGCTTTACGCCATAAAAATCGAACCGTAAAATCAGCGTTATTTTTTATCAAACAGGTCTTGTATGAAAACCATTAAATTTTCTCTTTGTATTCTCTTCGCCGGACTGTTATTGGGCGGCTGTACCGTCGATCAGCAACGCCCTACCGATGTAAAATACATCGAAAAAACAGATCCCACATGGCAACAGCATTTAAAACAGTTACAACAAATCAAAAGTTACCAAGCTTTAGGCCAACTGGGTTATATCAGCACGAAAGAACGTTTTTCTACCCGTTTTGACTGGCAATACCTGGATCCACAAAATTACACGTTAAAACTTTATTCCACACTCAGCAGTGAAACGCTACAAATTCAAATGCACCCACAAGGCATGACAATTTCTGACAATAAAGGCCGTCAACGTTCCGCTACCGATGCCAAAATGTTACTCAGAGAAATTATCGGCATGGATTTTCCACTCGATCAATTTGTCTTTTGGCTAAAAGGCCAACCGAAAGATAACAGCGACTATTTAGTGGCAGACAATCATTTCCTCGGCTCTTTTACTCATCGCGTTGATGGTAAAACATGGACGGCCGACTATCTGTCCTATCACCTCAATCAACAGCCACCGATGCCGGAAAATATCTTGCTGAAGACCGAAGGACAAACTCTGAAGATTCGTGTGGATGAATGGAACTTAAAATGAAAACATACCAATTTTCCACCGCACTTTTAGTGCCGGAAAGCTTAAATAATGAAGCCGGCCTGCGTTTCCCTTGCCCGGCGAAATTAAATCTGTTCTTGTATATCAACGGAAAACGCCCGGATGGTTATCACGAATTACAAACGCTGTTTCAATTTCTGGATTTTGGCGATTGGCTATCGATTAAGGTAAGAAATGACGGCAAAATCAATTTAATTTCGCCAATCGCTGATTTGGCACCTGAAGATAATTTGATTTATCGTGCGGCACATTTATTACAACAAAAAACCGGTTGCTCACTCGGCGCGGATTTGCAATTAGATAAAATTCTGCCCATCGGTGGTGGCGTGGGTGGCGGCTCCTCCAATGCGGCAACGGCGCTTGTCGCCTTAAATTATTTATGGAAAACCCATTTAAAAACCGAACAACTTGCCACCCTTGGTTTAACCTTGGGCGCAGATGTTCCCATTTTTGTGCATGGCAAAGCGGCTTTTGCTGAAGGTGTGGGCGAAAAAATCACTTATTGCGCACCACCGGAGAAGTGGTATTTAGTGATTAAACCGAATGTGTCTATTTCTACCGCCGTGGTTTTTTCCTCTCCTGATTTATCGCGAAATACCCCGAAAAAATCACTGCAACAATTATTGTCCGAAGAATACGTAAACGATTGCGAAAAAGTTGTACGAGATCACTATTCAGAGGTTGAAGAAATACTGAACTGGTTGGTAGAATATGCTCCGGCAAGATTAACAGGAACCGGCGCTTGTGTTTTTGCGGAATTTGACGATGAAAGATCCGCGCGATCCGTGCTCGACAACATGCCAAAAGCATATTTTGGATTTGTCGCCAAAGGATTAAACGTTTCACCGTTACACACAATGCTGGAACAGCTAAAAAGTGGTAATCCGTTTCTCCGTTAACCCCCTAATTTTATCATCTAACACCTGAGGTCAAACTTACAATGCCTGATATTAAACTCTTCGCCGGTAACGCAACACCGGAACTCGCCAAACGCATTTCAATATGCTTAAAAACGAAATTAAGCGATGCTACCGTTGGTCGTTTCAGCGATGGTGAAGTACAAGTGCAAATTAATGAAAATGTTCGCGGTAGCGATGTATTCATTATTCAATCAACCTGTGCGCCAACAAATGACAACTTAATGGAATTATTGGTTATGGTTGATGCCTTACGTCGCGCTTCTGCCGGTCGTATTACTGCCGTGATTCCTTATTTCGGTTACGCCCGCCAAGACCGCCGCGTTCGTTCTGCGCGGGTGCCGATTACAGCCAAAGTGGTTGCCGACTTCTTATCCGGCGTTGGCGTTGACCGTGTGTTAACCTGCGATTTACACGCAGAACAAATCCAAGGTTTCTTTGATGTGCCGGTAGATAACGTATTCGGTTCTCCGGTATTAATTGATGATATTTTGAAAAAAACCGACTTAGTGAATCCAATCGTTGTGTCTCCGGACATCGGTGGTGTGGTGCGTGCTCGCGCTGTGGCAAAATTATTAAACGACACCGACATGGCGATTATCGACAAACGCCGTCCACGTGCCAACGTTTCTCAAGTAATGCACATCATTGGTGATGTAGCAGATCGCGATTGTATCTTAGTTGATGACATGATCGACACCGGCGGCACCTTATGCAAAGCGGCTGAAGCCTTAAAAGAACGTGGTGCTAAACGCGTCTTCGCTTACGCTACACATGCGGTATTCTCAGGTTCTGCCGCGAAAAACCTTGCCAGCGATGCGTTAGACGAAGTTGTTGTAACAGACACCATTCCGTTAACTGACGAAATTATCGCATTAGGTAAAGTTCGCTCATTAACATTATCCAAAATGCTTGCAGAAGCAATTCGCCGTATCAGCAACGAAGAATCCATTTCTGCAATGTTTGATGAATAAGCGAAAAAGACGCATAAAATCAACCGCACTTTAAATGACAAAAGGCTTAGAAAACTAAGCCTTTTGTTTTTATATCAAATCAATATTCCTACTTTTAATTATTGGTTTCCTTGTTTCGCCACCTTAAATCTGCCTTCCCATGCTATAATTACAGCCATATTTTTGACACATAGAGGTATCACATGAAAAAACTTATTTTAGTCTTTACGGCAATTTTAACCATCACCGCCTGTTCTCAGCCAAAAGATATTTATTTTAATGGCTCCGAAGGTTCTCACTCCGGTTTAAAATTCGATAAAAACACCAAAACACTGGGTATCAATAATTAACGCCAAATCCTATCTCAAAGTGCGGTAGAAAATTTACCTATTTTTTCGACCGCACTTTTAATCTCCCCTTAAAATTCGGCTTAACCCTAGCTTTTTTCCTTCATGAAATACACGGGCTTGTGATCTCGATCACAGCATATATCTTGGTCTATCGTTATATTTATTAATACATAACGTTAAGCAATTTAACGTCTTTAATGTAATATCTCATTGCAAAACAAGGATGAACCATGAAAAAAATTAAAAATAGATTTCATAGATCTCATGACATGAAAGCCATGAAGTTTGGCGTCACCGCCCTTGCCGTACTTTGTTCCGCTCCAGCACTAAGTGCTGATTGGGCTGAACTGAGTACCAATATTGAAAATGGCTCTATTGCTCAAAAATTCCACTATTACAGTGGTGAGGGAAAACAGGCTGAACTGAATCCAATGAATATTCAACAGCACGCTTTAACAGGGAATATTATTGGTGCAATCAGTGATAATGATTTCAGCGAAAACACTGATATTAATGGTTTCACCTTAACGATCAAAGATACACCACTCACTAAAAAGAGAGCCGTTTTCAGCGCGGGTTCCCACAGCGGAAACGTGACCCAAAATACGCTTAACCTGAATAAGGTTACCGAAGGTTTCGATCTAAATGTCCGCGGTGGCCATTCTTATAAAGGCACGGCAAAGGGGAATCGCCTCAATATTACCGATTCAACCATTGATACAGCCTTAGGAGGAAGTTCACGCAATGGTGTTGCTGATGAAAACAGCGTAAATATTGTCAATTCAGAAGTCCGTGTTATTCACGGTGGACGCACTTGGTTCAGTAAACAAGGGGCTAAAAATAACAGCGTTGAAATTTCAGGCGCTGTTGCCTCATGGGTTTATGGTGGAGAATCCCAAGGAGGAGAAGTAAGTGGTAATAAAGTTACTATCAAATCTAATGGCGATAAAAAATCGCTATCACGTGGCGTTATTGGGGGGAAAAGTGCTTCAAGCACCAAGGCAAACGTCAATAACAATGAAGTCACACTGATTGGGTCTGATGTTGAAAGCAGCAATGAAAGCGATAGCGGTGTATATGGTGGATTTGCCGCATACGGCAACGCGAATAACAATAAAGTGACCATCAAATCTGAAAGCAATAAACAAGCCATCATTAACGCCAATGTGTTTGGCGCAACCAATGAAGGTCAAAATACATTTGGCGGACCGATTTCTACCGCCAATGGTAATGAAGTCAATATTACAGGGGCCATCGTGAAAGGCGATATTTATATTGCAAAATCAGCAGGAAGCAATACCAGCTACGGTAAACTTGTCATCAATGGAGATAAACACTATCGCGCCCAAGTTGAGAGTGTTTATGGTGGCTACACTCTCTCCGGAGAAGCGTCACACAATAACCTTAATATCGCTAATACGGATGTTAAGGGCGATGTTTATGGAGGTTATATTAACGATGGGTACAACAAACAAGCCGCACAGAATACAATTACGTTAGATAACACCAATGTCGGTGGTAATGTTTATGGTGGGTATAATAAAGGCACAGAAAGCCATACCACCAACAACGTCATTACATTAAAAAACCAAGTCAAAATTGACGGCGAATTAGCCGGCGGTATGGCTGAAAGTGATTCTTATGGAAGTGGTGGATTCGGAGGTGGATTCGGAAGTGGATTCAGAAGTGGATTACTTTCTATCAGCGGATTAAACACCACCGGAACCGGCACAAACAACACCATCAATTCTGATGTTACCAGCGGAAACACCTTGAATGTTTATTCCAATAATGTCACGGTAAAAAATATTAAAAACTTTTCTGCCTACAATTTTTACCTACCAAGTCATGCTCAGGCAAATAGCAGCATTCTCACAACAACCGGAAACGAAGACATTGATTTACGAAACAGCCAAATCAGCATGCAGCTAAATGCCGGGGCCTTAAACTTAAAAGTGGGTGAAAGCATTAATCTCATTAAAAGTAACAATGCGAAAGTACTAACAGAGAGCTCCATCCAAAAACATGTCATGGAATCAGGGCTGATTGGCAACTACGGATTTAATATTAATAGTGATAACACGGCTTTAAAAGCAACATTAATATCTAAAACAGCCAATGCGAATGCTAAAACAGCACTCAATGCAGCACATTTATCCACTGAATTAGTGGGTCAATTATGGGATGTCACTCGAGATGCTATCGACAACACAAACATGAATGAGCAAAAATCAATGACGGCTTTTGCCTCTGCTAATGGCTTCAAATCTAACAATGATAATAGTGACACCGATATGAAAGGAGCAATCCTTTCTGCCGGCCTCGCGATGAAAGTTAGAAACCATGTTTATGGTGGTTTCATTGAAAATGGCCATGGTCATTATCACAGTTATCAAACAAATATTACCTTTGATGGCAAAATTAGAACCTATGGCGTAGGCGCATTTGCCCGATTTAATGTTTCACAGAACGTCTATTTTGATGGCGTTGTAAGAGCAGGCAGAAACAAAACCCTAAACAACGGCACTAATGGATTCAACTACCGTTTAGATATGCCATATTACAGCGCCGGCATTGCTATCGGACATCAACTTTCATTCGATCATATCAGCTTAGATAATTCTTTAGCTTATGTTTATTCCCGCATGGGCAGTGATAGCGCAGAGATCAAAGGTACAACAGTGCAATTTGCTCATATCAATGCAAATCGATTAAAAGCACAAACCAAGTTAAGTTATCTTACCGGTAACTTTCAACCTTTTGTTAAGTTGAAATTTGATTATAAGCTTAATGGTGCATCAAAAATTACAGCTCAGCCAGATGAGGAAGGTTTCCAACAAGCATCTAAAGGGGGAAGCGTAGGTGGAGAAATCGGTTTCAAATATCACTTCACACCGGCTGCAAAAGCCAGCCTCAGCTTTGGGCACATGACCGGTAAACGAGAAGAAACCAATGGTAAACTAGAATTTACTTATCAATTCTAATTAAAAAAGTGCGGTTCAATTTCAATGCGTTTTTTATTAAAAACAACCTGAAATTCGACCGCACTTTCTTTTTCCTAGCGAGTTATTTTCACCGTCACATTGATTGTCGTCCGATAGCCTGCCTCATCAACAACGGTAATTTGATATGTACCGATATTTGTTGGTTTCCATAAAAATGTTTCATCTGCTCTGCTCTCGCCTAAATACGCGTTATTCACAAACCAATAAAGATGCTGAACTTCGCCTGATGTCGTGGCAATTAACGGGATATGGTCTTCTACGCTATTCACATTAATAAAATAAGTCCGATTTTCCAGTGGTGAGGTAATTTTCAACGGATTATGCGTAATCTGTTGTAAAGATTGATTTTGCTGTTCATAAGGGCATTCCGCATTGACCATCGGGCTACGTTTCATAATTCCGGCTTGAGCAAACAATTTTTGATAGTCACTGCTCCAGATCTCATAAATTTTTTGTTCCGTTTCCTCGAGCGGATCTGTTGCACAAGCTAAAATATCCGTGCCTTTACGTACGCGTAACTGCTGATAGATATTGCTCACCTGAATGGGCGATTTACCGGGAATAAAAAGAGTATTGGTAAGTTGCTGGCAATGTCTATTCGGTAAGTTGCCGTCAGCGGCACATACCGGTACATCTTTTAAAGTCAACTTTTCACGGCTAAGCGGATCTTGCATAGCCGGAGATTGCGCAATAATAGCGTCTGCCAGCTGTAAAAATAACGGTGCAGCAAGGCGACGCCCGATAAAGTGCGGGTTGCTTTTATTGTTAAAATTGCCAAACCACACCACCAACGTGTAATGGCCAAAATAGCCCGCCGTCCAAGCATCGCGCAACCCATTGGAGGTGCCGGTTTTCCAATAAGTCGGCAACTTAGTTTTGATGGCTTTGTTATAAATATCGGTGCGAATATTCTGCGCTAAGATGTCGCCTAACATATAACTGCTTTCCGGACTTAATAACGGGACAGATTGTTCAGAGGAGCCATCTTTCAAGGTTTGCAACGGTTGCCATTTTCCCCCATTGGCAAGCGCAGCATATAAGCCTGCCAGTTGTTGCAAGGAAAGCTCCGCTCCCCCCAATACCAAAGACAACCCATAATGGGCTTTTTCCTTCGGCAAAACGATCTCCGCTTCTTTCAGCAAATCGTAAAGATCAGGATATTTCAGACGTTGTGCCATCTCGACTGCGGGAATATTGCGGCTTTGTAATAACGCCTGTGTCACGCTGACCGGTCCAAGAAAATTGCCTTCGTAATTTTCCGGCTGATAATCGGCAAAGTGTGTCGGTAAATCTTTTAAAATCGTTTTCGGGTGGGCTAGCCCTTGATCAAAGGCCAAGCCATAAATAAACGGCTTCAAGGTCGAACCATAAGAACGTTTTGCCAGCGTGCCATTAATTTGCCCACTGATTTGCGGATTAAAATAATCACCGGAACCTACCAAGGCTTTAATTTGCATAGTGCGATTATCCACCAACAATACCGCCAGATTATTCACGCCATAGTTTTTTTGTTGTTGCAAATAACGCTGGCTAATTCGCTCAACCAAACGCTGTAATCCACTGTTTAGGCTGGTCACAATGCGTCCATTTTGCATTTCCTCTTTTTCCGCATATTGTTGCAATACTTGGTCGGTAAAGTGCGGTGCAAAAAACGGAAGTTTTTCAATGGGGCGTAAAGGATAATTTAATTTGAAATGGGATTGCCATTGGCGATCTTGCGGATGAGTTTCTACCCAACGGGCATACAGTTTATTACGGGCATTAAACAGTTGCGGATTCAGCTGTTGATTATTCTGCTGAATGTAGCCATTTGGGTTTTTCGGCAAAATCGCCAATGTCATGGCTTCCGCTAAATTCAAGTTTTTGTTGGCACGATTAAAATAAATCAGGCTTGCCGTCCCGGCACCTTCAATGTTCCGACCATAAGGCGCAAAGTTGAAATAGGCTTCTAAAATATCCTGTTTGGAATATTGCAATTCTAATTGAACAGCACGGAAAATTTGCTCAATTTTCCCGTGGATACTGCGGCTGTCAATATTCCATAGAATCCGCGCCAATTGCATGGTGATGGTAGAACCGCCCTGCGGTGAGCCACCTAACAGATAGGTTTGTGCCGCGCCACGCAACAAGCCGTAAGGGTTTACCCCAAAATGATAATAAAACCATTCATCTTCCTGAAAAAGTACGGCATCCACTAATTGTGGCGAGAGTTCTTCTAATGGCGTCCACAGGCGATATTTCTGATCTTTTGCTGTTGTTAGGCGTAATAAATTCTGCTGTTCGTCATACACTGCAACGGAATAGGGAAAACGTTGTTTCAAAGGCTCATGAGGTAAAAAATGAACCACTACGGCCGTAACGAATAAACCGCATAAAACAACATACAAGCATTGACGAAATTTCTGTGACATAACCATCAAACATGACTAAAAAAGTGCGGTAGATTTTCAATGTGTTTTATCGCTAAAACACCCCCGCCCTTTTTACTTAACTTACGAATTAAATTCCTTTTCTGTCTATGACAAAAAGAGCCCCGCTTCATAGTTGACTAACAAACCTCCGACAATTAACCAAAGGTAAACCAAGGTACCGAGAATCAACGGCTTAAAACCGGCCTGTTTAATTGCACCGATATGCGTTGTTAACCCCAACGCGGCCATCGCAGAAACAAGCAGAAACGTATCAAGCTCAACCAAACATTTTACTAACGCTTGTGGCAACAAATTAAACGAATTGAACACTGCAACAGCAATAAACCAAAGCGCAAACCATGGAATAGTAATTTTCCGTGACGCTCCTGCTTGCGCATCTTTAGTCAAAAGCCAAGACAATCCCAATAAGAAAGGGGCCAACATCATGACCCGAATCATTTTCGTGATCACCGCTGTATCTGCGACGACAGGGCTAATGTTGCCGCCAATGGCATAAACCTGCGCCACTTCATGCACGCTAGAGCCCACATAAATACCGAATTGGTATGGTGTCATTAATGTGCTGAGCCAAGGATAAAAAAGCGGATACAAAAAAATGGAGAGCGTGCCGAAGATCACCACCACCGCAATCGCCACCGACACTTTATGCGATTCTGCCTTTGTTACCGGTGCGGCGGCCATCACGGCAGCTGCACCACAAATACTGCAACCGGAAGCCGTGAGATAAACAAGTTGTTTATCCATTTTCAGATAACGAATACCAATAATACAGGTGAGCAAAAAAGTAGAAAGTAACATCAGGCCATCGGTCAGAATTGCGTTTATTCCCACGTCAGTAATATCTTGCAACGTGATTCGAAAACCATACAACACGATCCCGGCACGTAAAATCTGTCCTTTAGCAAACAAAACGCCTTTTTCAATATGGCTTTCATAACGTTTATAAACACTATTACCAAAGAGCATCCCCAGCAAAATGGCAATAATAAGCGCGCTTAAATGCGCCTGCTGAGCAAATGGTGTTTGACTTATTTGTTGTGCGATAAATGCTAAAAATGCCACACAAATAAGCCCGAAATAGAATGATCGATTTTTCATTTGATTTGTCATGAAAGGGAAATGAGGCTTCATTATACGCTGAGAACAGCGAAAAATGCAGTTGATTCTGACCGCACTTTAGGGCTTGTAAACCGTTCGCAATAAAAAACTCTCCGTCAAACGAGGGAGAGTTTTTTCTTTTTTAAGCGATTATTGAATCACTTCAATATCCCCTTTCGCAGCAGATTGGGCATTAACCGCACGGTTATACATGTTTTCTGCATAAGCCTGTGGAATTTTGAATTTACCCACGTTCACTGCTTTTAATTGATATTGAATGACGGTGGTGGTCTCTCCCACGGAACCGTAGCTCAACATACGGTCTTCACGCAAATCACGGTGTACCCAGTTAAAACGTTGTTGAGTTTCCTCTTGTGCGCTCATGTCACCATTCCCCGTTACCACTTCAAATCCAGCCGGATAAAGGTCGGTAATCACCATGTTGTCTTGCACATTTTGCAATGAACGCACATTGACTTGTACGTTAATGATGTCGCCAAGTTTCACGGAAGTCACCGGTTTGCCGTCTTTATCTAAGTAAGTGCGGTCGATTTCAACGCCGTTTTTAATGGCCTCAGCAGACGGTTGTTGTACATAGCCGGATTGGCTAATAGCATACCAGGCTCTTTGCGTACTTTGGTTAACAAAGTTAAGCGTTGCTTTGTCTGCATTGATATTGGCTAACACAAAAGCGCCTTGTACTCTGCCGATATTTTGACCTTCTTGTTGAATATGTAATTTTTCAAGTTGGTCAGGGTATTGCTTACCGTAAGCCTCTAACGCTAAAAGCACCATTGCGGAAGACAAGCTGTTATAACGGTCGTCATTTAAATCTTGCACAATGCCTTCAAACAATCCGTTAGACAATAGTGCCGCCTGTTTCGGGAAATGGTGTGACAACACATACAACACCGAACTTTTCTCAATCAACGGATCTAAATAATCGCGGTAGAACCATTCGTTTTTTGCCTGCGGATGAGCAAAGTTTGCCATCAGATTGTTCATCAGCGTGTTTGCATCTTCTTCCTGTTTCACCAACTGATAGGCACCAGCCAACCAAGCCGTTGTTAAATCAGATTGCCATTCTTCCGCTTTGAAATGACGCTCCAATAGACTACGGATAGACATTAAGCTGTCGCTTGGCACTTGACCTAAACGCGCCAATAAGTAGGTCGCATAAGCGCGTTGACGCAACATGGCTAAATCATCTTCACTTTCCGGACGACTTAAACGTTCTAATGCCGCAATAGTTTGATTAAACAAGCCGTTTGGTGCGACCCATGCTGCCGGTAATTGCACGTTGTGCTCTTGCGCTTCAATGAAGAAATGCGCCACATAAGCCGTTAAGAATGCATCTTCTTCATCTAAACCGGACCATACGCCAAAGCCTTCGTTCTCAGTTTGGCGTGCCGGTAATAAACTAAAGACACGATTCAAATTGTTGTGTAATTGCTGTTTAGTGGCTTCAATAGCCTGCTTGTCGCCCGCTTGTGATAAAACGCCAAGTAAACTTTGATACTCAGGATTATTTGCCAATAACAGATTAGGCATTGCCGCACTGATAATTTGTTCCGTACACAAGTTGTCATAGTTGCCTAAATAACTTGTGATACCTTTCGCTAAGGCTAACGGGGCGGAAGAAATTAGCGCATATTGCTCACGGCGTTGTGGGAACAAGAGATTAGGTAATTCGCCTTGTACCTGTTGATTTGCCGCCACATCACCCACTTTGATGAATTGCTGTTTCGCCGTTAATGGACGCACGGAAATACCATATTTGCGTTCAACCTGTACCGGTTGTTGCTGTTCATCTAAGTAAGCCGCGGTAAAATATAAAATGCCGCTACCAAGCAAATCTGTTGCTTTTAATTGGAAATCCACCACGCCTTCGCTCATCGGGGCTAATACAATGGAGGTTTGCGCATTACTTAATACTTGGAATTGCGGTGCAACATTGAGCTGAACAAGCACATTTTGTTTACTCTTCGTATTATTCGAAACGGTCAAACTGACTTTACTTTCATCATTCGGTGCCAAGGTTATCGGCGCACTTGGCGATAAAATCATGTCGTCACGCACCAAGGTTTCCGCTTGTGCGATATTCATCTGTGAACCGTCATTTGTTACGGCAACCGCCATGACTTTTAAATTACCATTAAAGCCCGGTGGAATTTGGTAAGTTACCGTTTTGCTTCCATCCACATCCACAATATTTGACCAGAACACTGCCGGTTTATCGGTTTTACGTTTAAATGGATTGGTATTGGCCGCTAAGGCTTTTGCCAACATTGCCACTTCTTCCGAGTCACCACCGGTTTGTGCAAACTGCAATACTTTACGAAATTCCGGCAAAATCAAATCCAAAATCTGCAACGTTTCCACTTGAAGGGCATATTTCGGGAAGAAAAACTTCAACGGATCTTCTTGTTTATGACCAGCCACTTGCAAGATGCCTTCATTTACCGCATAAATTACTGCTTTACTTGGTTTATCGGAAGATAACGTAAACTGCACTTTATCACCGGACTTCACTTGCTGCGGTACATTTAACGTCACATTCAAACGATGGTTATCCACATTGACGCTAAACGGCGCAACGCCATAACTTAGCGGGCTAGTGAAAATATCATCAGATTGCATATCACGAGAGAATTGCACGTTAATATAACCACTTCCCTCAAAATTCTCAGGAATTCTGATTTTTTGTACAGAACGGTTAGTCGTGGATTTAAACCATTGATGGGCATATACACGATCACGTTCAATGGTGATTAATCCGCTCCCCGCATAAGGTGCATTAATTGCCACCTCGATTTCTTCACCCGGCATAAATTGTTTTTTGTTCAAGTTCAATTTAAGTTCAGTGTTTTTATCCATGGCGACAGAGACGTTGCTGTTGCCAATCACCGTATAAGGAATGCGATTGACGGTTTCACCGTATTGGTTATTAATGACCAGTACAAAATCACCACTGCGTTCAGTGTTTAAAGCAAAATCAGACCCATTTTGATCAATATCCAACGGTTTTTCATCAATTTGATTTTCTACCAGTTTAGATTCGTACTTATAAGCACCGGAACGTTGTTCGGTTAGCACGGAAACATATTTACGCTCCATTAAGACCGCACTTAGCCCTTGCACGGAAATTTTTTGCAGACTTGGATTAATCGCAATTAAGTTCACCTGACTTACGCCGTTTTCTCTTAAATAATTCAAGTCTTGTGCACTGCTGTAACCCACTAACCAAGGTTGCGCAGAAACTAACACCGATTGCACTTTGGATACGCCACGACCGCTGTTATTTTCATAGCCGTCCGCTGTGAAATACAACATTTGTACGGTATTTTCCGCTTCTTGCGCTAAATTCAAGGCAAAAACGGCATCACCGTTGTTATCCGTGGTTTGATCCTGTAATTCGGTTTCCAACAAAATCGCATTTTTATTGCGTTGATTATCATAGAACTGATAATTCTTGTATTCAGGAAAACTCGGGAAGAGAGAATGCAACATGATGTTTGCACTCACCCGGCGTTTTTGCGCCGGCATACCAAATAAATTTGTTAAATGGATGGTCGCCTTTAAATCCTGCGGAGAAACCCAACCGGCTTGTTGGCTACGATTAAACATCGTATTGATTTTCAACGTATCCGGTTCAAATTCCTGCACTTGGAACGTCATAGAACCAACATCAATTTGTTCTTGCTGTTGACCAATTAAAATATGTGCCGTCCATTCACCGGTTTCTGCATTTTCCGACAACGGATAAGTCAAATCATTAAAACCACTTTCACTCACTCGGATTGTTTTTTGCCATTGGGTTTTACCGGATGGTGACGTGATTTCTAAAGTGAGTGGCACATTGGCCAAGGATTTTTTCCAATCCAACGCCTTGCTGATCATGCCGATATACACGGACTCACCGGGGCGATAAATACCTCGATCATTAAACAAGAAGGTCTTAATGGCGTTTTTTTCCGGCGAAATTTCCTGACCCCGAATATCAAAACGGGAAAAATCTAAAGTGCGGTCTGATTTATCAATCGGTAGGAAAGACTGATCTTGCCCACGTGTGACTAAATACATAACCGGTTCAAGTTCTTGCTTGAAATTCTCTAAAGATGGAAGCTGAGCGACCCCAAGTTTATTGGTAAATTGGCTGGCGATCACGGTGTTATTACGGGAAATAACTTTCACCAACGCATTCGACACCGGTGCACCACTGGCAATCGATTGCACGAAAACAGATTGTGTCCCATCTGCGGCTTTTTTCGCAATAATGCCTAAATCCGTCAACACAATTAAACGGTAATCACTGGTTTGCGAATCCGGATCGGAATTCCAATAATAATAGCCATCTTCATCTTTACTATCTTTTAAATTATCGCCATCAGATTCACTGCCAGAAGAAACCGCACTTGCTTTCACCCAGAAGATCCCTTGTTTCGGCAAACCTTTTTGCGATAAATCTACGCTGAGATAATCTGATTTACGTGGATTATCGTTAGCTACAGTAAGGGTTTCCGTTTTAAACGTAGCAATATCGTCAAATTTCAAATTACCTAAATCCGGTTTTTGGAAATTGTTGCTATTTAAATTTGCCACATGACGAAGTTGCTCAGCCTGTACGCGGCCAATATCCAGTTGCACACTGTCAGCGTTACGTACAGCAAGGGTTAATTTGCCGTCACCATATTGAGACAATAAAGAACCTTTTCCCACAAAGCCGACATAAGTCGGATAATTCGGCGCACATTCTAAGCTGCCAATCGGTTTTTTCAGTTGATAACCGCCCAAGGCTGTGAATTTGTTATTCAGTTGCAAATAAAGGCAACGCCCTTCCGGAATATCAAAACGGAAAGATTGTTGCGCTGAGTAAGGATGTTCGCTTGGAATTAATTCCGGTTGAACACGTTCGCCACGTCTAACAGCCGCTTCCGTTAATTTTTCCGATTCCCAACTTTGTCCTTCGGGTAATGTCGGTAATAAGATCGCAATAAGATTCTCGGCAATGTCTTTGCCTTTCACGCCATAGTTGAAATTAAAGGTTAGAACCTGTTCTGCTTCATTTTGCTGATTGTTAATAACCTTAAAACTATTATCCTCGTTTTGCAGACTATATTTCGTCGGCACCGGCACGAGTTTGGTGATGTCTTTTTCTAAGGTATTCACACCGGTCTTCGCCCGCAAGGTTTGGCTAATTTTGGTTTGCACAAATTGATTCGGTTGGGTCGATAAAGACAGGTCATCCGAGCTGATCCACGCTTCCAATTTATTGTCGGAATAACGAATCTTAAATTTCAACGGATTAATCAAATTAAGCGATTGATCCTGATTTTTGCGAACTAAATTTACTTCAACCGCACTTTCTAATGCCTTAGGATCAACCGGATTAGAAAACACCAAATGCGTTAACGCATGACGAACATGAAAGACATTCGGATCCTGATAAAAGTCCGCATCGGAGTCGACAACACTAAAAGGCTGGGTTTTCACAGAATGAGGCGTGGTGACTGATTTCGCATAGGTTAATCCTGGGTTTAATGCCGTTTTATCTAACGTGATTTTATATTCTTGCCCAGTTGGCCAATCCTGTGCGGGCGTAAAACTCAGTAAATTATCACTCGACCAAACCCATTTCCCTTCAAGGGCAGGTTCCATTTTAATGCCTTGCGTGATCTCAGACTTCAGTTTATCAATCGGTGCGGCAGCACCATTAAATTCAATATTCAGCGGATAAATGGTATTTGATGCGCCTTCTTCCCCGTAATAGGTTGGTTCAATGGGATTAAATTTCACGTGAACCGCATTGTTTTCATTTCCCTTTTGCTGCTGATACCAATAACTGCCACCACCGGCTGCTATGGCTAATACGAGTGCACCAAGCACTGAAAATTTTACTTTGCCTTGCATCAGATACTCCCTTGATTAACGTTAAAATTGACGCTGTTATTTACCATTATCATTAATTCGTTCCGCCTACGGTAATTTGATCGATTTTCAATGCCGGTTGCCCTACGCCTACCGGCACGCTTTGTCCTTCTTTACCACAAGTCCCAACACCATGATCCAATGCCACTTCATCGGCAACCATGGACACATTTTGCATCACTTCAATACCACTACCGATTAAGGTTGCGCCCTTCACCGGCTTGGTGATTTTGCCTTTTTCGATCAAATAAGCTTCTGAAGTAGAGAACACGAATTTGCCGGAGGTAATATCCACTTGGCCGCCACCAAAGTGCGGTGCAAAAATGCCGTGTTCTACGGACGCCACTAAATCCTCAAATTTATCTTTGCCTGCCAACATATAAGTATTGGTCATGCGTGGCATTGGCAAATGGGCATAGGATTCACGACGTCCATTGCCTGTCGGTTGCACGCCCATCAAACGGGCATTCATTTTATCTTGCATGTATTTCTGCAAAATACCGTCTTTAATCAATACGTTATATTGACCTGGCACGCCCTCGTCATCCACGGTGACTGAGCCTCGGCGATCCATTAAGGTACCATCATCCACAATCGTGCATAACGGCGATGTGACTAATTCGCCGATTTTGCCGGTAAATAATGAACTTTCTTTACGATTAAAATCGCCCTCTAAGCCGTGCCCAACCGCTTCGTGTAATAACACCCCCGGCCAACCGGCGCCTAACACCACCGGCATTAATCCTGCCGGTGCCGCCACCGCGCCTAAATTCACCAATGCTTGACGCACCGATTCTTTCGCAAAATAGACCGCTCTTTGCTCACCTTGATAGCTCTCAAAGAACCATTCCAAACCGAAACGACCGCCTGCGCCCGCACTGCCACGCTCACGCTTACCGTCTTGTTCTACCAACACGGAAACCGATAAACGAATGAGTGGGCGAATATCTGCTGCCAACGTGCCGTCAGTGGCTGCCACCAACATTTCTTCATACACCATGCTCAAGCCGGCATTCACCTGCACCACTCGTGGGTCTTCCGCGCGGGCAGTTCTGTCCACTAAGCGTAATAATTCAATTTTTTGCTCTTGGCTTAAGCTATATAACGGATTAATGGGTTGATAACGCAACGGTGCGTCCACCGGATTAAATCTAACAGGCAGAATAAAATTACACTGAGAAGGTTGCGCAATACCACGCACTGCCTGTGCGCATTGTTGCAAATTGGCTAAATTAATTTGGTCAGAATAGGCAAAACCGGTTTTCTCGCCACTGACTGCACGCACGCCTACGCCGCGATCAATATGAAATCCGCCTTCTTTAATAATCCCGTCTTCTAATACCCAATTTTCATCCTGACTCAGCTGAAAATATAAATCGCCATAATCTAAGTTGCGTTGCGCTAACGTATCAAATACGTTGGATAAATCGGATAACGCCAAATGACTGCGGGTTAATAAAGACTCGGTGACTTGTTTTAACATGAAATATTTACTTATATCGAAAAATAGATTGATAAAAAATATGCAAATTATAGCGAATTCGCGCTCTCTGGGAAAGGCTAATTACTTTTTGATCTGATTGGTGTCGTTCTATTTTTTCAGCCGAACAGTCGGATTACCAACTTTGTAGTATGGCTCATTTCTTGTAGGGGATTATACTAAACGCCTTATTTTTCCAATTAAGTAACCGGTTATGCAAAATCCATTTAAAGCCGAATGGACGGCAAAAGGGCATACGCTCTGCTTAGGACATTGGGATATTCGCTATAACGGCATACCTCTCGTCCTCCCCACTGAACGCCGTGATAAAGATATGGGCACCAGAAATATCTATAATTTTATTGATCCCGAAGATGAGCTTTATTTAGAAGGCTTGGATGAAAGCGACTGGATTTTAGCCAACATGGATTGGCTGTCGGATTTATTTATTCAATACAACATTCCCTTGGAAGAAGACTACATGCGCGCATTTTATCAAGCGGTGAATCCGGAAGACTGGCGTTGTGGCAGTTGCGGCGGTTGCATTTAACCGCCACAGCGTGAATACAGAATAGGACTTTTAATCGAAAAGTGCGGTCGTTTTTCGCCGTGTTTTTTAAGACTGCCGTTCAATCACCACTTTAATATCTTCCGGTGGGGCGTAATAAGGGGCGGAGGTGATAAATAAATGAATACCCAACTTGGCATAATCCGCCACATTATTTTTATTTACTCCGCCCGCAACAGACAGGATGATTTTTTTGCCACTTGCCGCTACCAAAGACAATGCGTGCTTCACGTCATCCACCGACCATTTATCCAACTGAATAATATCCGGTTCGGCATCTAACATTTGTTCAAATTGACTGAAATTATCCGCTTCCAAGGTAATTTTATTTTCCGGCGCTTCCCGTCTTAAACATTCCACAATTGCCGTCCAATTATCGGGTTCCGCAAGCAAGTTGCGATGATTGGTAAACACCAGCAACGTTTCACTCATGCCTTGGCGATGAATATGCCCGCCCGCCGCCAACACCGCATTGGTCGCTAACTTTCGGGTATTCGGAATGCTTTTG
This sequence comes from Aggregatibacter sp., assembly GCF_057314075.1. NCBI lineage: Bacteria > Pseudomonadati > Pseudomonadota > Gammaproteobacteria > Pasteurellales > Pasteurellaceae > Aggregatibacter > Aggregatibacter sp. The sequence goes on from NZ_DBHLAR010000005.1 coordinate 171,555, forward strand.
CGGGTGCAAGCCACTACTGCATGAGGATGAATGGCTTTGGCATTAGCGATCATGTCCGCCGTGTATTGCGCCACACCACAGGACCACTCCAACACCAACTGAACCACTTTCCATGCCTGATGTAATTTGTCGCCGGAAGCCACCGCACTTAACAGCACCGTTCCGGCGTCAACGGTTTCACCTTCTTGCACATAAACCTGCGGTTCAATATCCAATTTTCTCAGCAATTTTTCTGCCACGCGAATTCCTGCCACAGTACCGGCATTTTTACGCTTAAATAAAATCCTCGCCGGCACGTTGTCCAAACCGAGCGCGCGGGTCGTCAAATCGCCACGATAAATATCCTCCAATAAAAAATCGTCTAATTCTTTGTCTGAAAAATAAATCATGTGTTCTCCTTAAATAAATCGCCCTAAAGGTAATTGGGCAGCCCAATAACGGCTTTCAGCATATTGTCTATATAAATCAAAATATAGCAACGATTAAAAACCGACCTTTTTGCAGAAAAATTCCGGTTTCACAAGACATTCACTACGCAATGCATCTAACCACTCTTCTAGATTCTCAAAGTGTGAAAAATTGTGTCGTCTGGCAACAGCAGCAAAATCGCCCGGCGTGAGTAAATTCAGCTCAAGGATACGTTTTGAATGGGGTTCATCCCATGCGCCCAAATTCAATTTTTCCGCTTGTTGTTTAGCAAAATCTAACCGCTGCTGAGGCGTTAAATAATCAAATTTTAGCTTTAAATCAAAACGCCGTAATGCTGCCGGATCCAGCACATTCATTAAATTCGTTGAAACCACCATTATGCCTTCAAAACGCTCAATTTGCGTCAACATCTCATTGACTTGAGAACGTTCCCAACTACGTTCCGCACCGTCGCGTGAAAATAAGAACGTATCCACTTCGTCCAGCACCAACAAACAATTATCACGCTTCGCCGATTCAAATGCCTCCGCAATTTTTTGTTCTGTTCCGCCAACATAAGGATCGAGCAAATCAGATCCTTTGCACAGCAACAACGGCATATCTAACTGCTCGGCAAGCCAACCTGCCCAAGCGGTTTTCCCTGTGCCCGGTGGGCCATAACAACAAATTCGACCTTTCTTGGTTCTCACTAATCCCTCACTGATTTTATGAATATTTTCATTGCAGGAAACCCACTCAAGCTGATAACTCAGTTTACTTTCCACCAACGGCTCAATTTTCTTTTTACCTTGTGCCTGTAAGGCTTCATTAAATAGCGTCAGCAAGACCTCAGAAAAGGCTTTTTTGCCGTTATCAACCGCATTTGCCACATTGAATACACGCGTTAAAATAGCCGGTGAAAGTGACCGCACTTTGGCAAAATGCTGCACATATTCCGCCGTTAATTTACCGCCTGCCAGCTGCGAAATTAACGCCGATTTATTTTTTAACGGTAAATCCGGCATTTCAAACACAAAATCAAAGCGACGCAAAAAAGCCGCATCTATGCTGTGTACCGAATTGGATAACCAAATCATCGGCACGTTATTATTCTCCAACAACTGATTTGTCCACGCTTTATTTTTTTGTGCAACAGAACGCTCCATAAACGAGCCGTTAAACACATCTTCAATTTCATCAAAAATTAAAAGTGCCTGTTTGCCGTTCAATAACGTTTGAGCAAGACGACTGTAATTCAAACGTTGCTCTGCCTTCACAACATCACCGTCAGAATCCATGTAAGTAATGTTATACGCCGAAATCTCCAATGCCTGAGCAAGCAACCCGGCAAATTCAGTTTTACCGGTGCCAGGCACGCCATAAATTAAAAGATTCACGCCTTTCTGATGATGTTTTAGTGCTTGTTGCAAATAGGTCAACATCATCTCTTTCATGCCGGCAATATGGGCAAAATCATCCAGTTGCAAACTTGGCACTTGAGCGACTTCCGTACAAGATTTTAATAGGACATTTTCGTTTAATGGTTGTGTCACAAATTCATCAAAATCTAAGGTTTCGCCCCAATCTAAATAATCATGCACACTATCGGGGCGATAATCGCGATCAATCAGGCCATAAGCATCGAGTTTACTGCCTTTCTTTAAGGCAGATAGAATCTGATTTTTCGGCTGTTTAAGTAAATCCGCCATGATCGCAGCCGTTCTTTGTAAATCCGATTTCGGCAAGTAGCCAAACAAATCTCGCATAGCTCCTTCACTACGTAAATGCATGGCAAAGCGGAGAAGTTCCTGTTCAACGGGATTCAGTTGCAAAAATTCTGCCAACGTTGCCAAATTTTCATACGCCTGTTTCCATAACTCCGGTAAAAGTGCGGTGGATTTTTGGAGTGTTTTATACCGCTCCTTTAAAAGCCGACGAGCAACCGTGCGTAAATTTTTATCATTCTCTAATTCTTCAGGCAGCCCAAACGCACTGGCAATTTCATCACTTCGCCAGCTAGTCTCCCGAAACACTTCGGAAAAACCTTTATGCTCAAATAAAACTTTAAGCATCATATTTTCAGTATAAGAAGACACTGTCGGTGGGTTTAATTTATATTCGGACATAAAAAATACTCCTTACTAGGTTAGTAAGGAGTATTTTAGTGAGGAGTGCGACAAAAGGTGTCGCTAGGAATGAGTTTCTAAATTAATTCCCATACTTCATAAACTCTAGACAATAGATTTTCCTGTCTTTGCTCAACGATTTCTGGAGTCCATTTTTCAATGTCTAAAACTTGTGTAGTTAAAGCATAAGATGAAACATTATTATTTCCTTTAAAATATTTCTCTTTTTTATCCTTAAATTCCAAATTACTTGCTGAAGAATTACGTCTTCTATTTAGCGGCACTAAATTAGCTAGACGGTGTACCCACAATTTATGTTTTTCCTCATCCCACCAATAACTCCATTGGCTATCCTCTTTAATTGTTTGAGGTAATACATGTTCAATTGTCAAAGAGTCTTTCTGCAGATTATATGTTGCAGCGCCATCACTAATCATTGAATCCATTCGTAAAATTAAATAATTTCGTCTAGGTGCCACTAATTGATAAACATTTCCATCAAGTAATAATTTAAACTCTTGTTTTTCCTCATCTGTTAAATATAATTTATTTGGAATCTTTAATTCTTTAGAACAATCCAAATCATTCTCTAACTGTTTCAATATATCTCCAAAGCGATAAATCCGATCATTAACATTTTTAGCACTTAAATAAAAATAAGAAGTTAAACAATCTAGATATTTAAAAAAATCATAAGCAAGTTGTTCTGTAGGTTTAGCATGCAAAAATCTAATCGCCACAGGAATCCACTCAGAAAAATTAGCTTTGTTTAACCAAAATAAATATCTGTTAATTTTATTACCAAATTTTTCTGCTTTGTAATTCTGTGATTTTAATATATTAAAATTATCTGCATAACTTGTAAGTTCATTATCAATAAAATCACTTATACTACTAATTTTAGGAAAAACTTTTTCTTGAAGTTCGTCTAGTACACTTTCCTTTGCTTTTTCCTTTATATAAATCATGCGAATATGTCCAAATAATTCATTGAATCTAGATCGTCCTAAATCTTGTTCTAAACTTTCCCATTTATCTGTATATTCATCCTGTTTACTATTTAAACTCCCTATTAAATCTGATTTAAGAATATCACTAAGCAATAAATTCATCCCTCTGTTATTCATCACAGAAAAAATACGAAACGCCGATTTTTTATTAGGTGTTGAAACAATCACAACACAGCATTTTTCGACAAGAAATTGACAAAACTCAAAAATAGCGCTCTCATTATCATTAAATTTGTTTTTTACTCTTTTAATGAGTGCTGATGTATTGTTATAAATATTTCTTTGAGCATCTGTTTTACAAACAACATCAATATTACTACTTATTAAATCATCGAGTCTTACATCTTGAATATAATCTCTAAAAAAATAATAATCACGATCGCGTAAAATTAATCTAGCCTCCGCAGGGATATTTTTTAGTCTTACTTCCGGTTGTTTAATACATTCCTCAACGTCTTTTCGGTCCAGACTACCTTTGGTTAAAAAACTTGCTAAAACTGAAAATAAAATAGTTAAACTCGTAATACGTTGTTGTCCATCAATAATCTCTGATTTAGGGCTACCATCTTGTTTAATTACAACAATACTACCTAAAAAATAAGTTTCCTCTGTTTTTCTTTGAAAGAACTCATATAAATCATCAAATAATTGCTCAATATTTTCAATCCCCCAAGAATATGGACGTTGATAGTTTGGAATTAAATATTGAAAATCTGAACTAAATACTTTACTTAGCTTGAATGCCTCGCCTCTGATTGCATAATCTTGACTACTCATATTACCTCCGTTGGTTAAGTAGATAGGATAAAATCCAAAAATAAAAAAACACTTCAGTCTCTGCCTTTAGAAATTCCCCCAAAGGCGACATAGTATAACTGACAAATCATCCGAAAACGATTGCTTCTCAATCATCTTGCGGCAAACCGTGAGGCGATCTTTATCATCGGCATATTTCAGCCAAATTTTTTCGCGCATTTCATCTGAAAGTCCGTCGGTCAAGCCGTCAGAACAAAGTAATAGGCTTTCACCCTGTTTAATGTCAATTTCCTGATAAAAGATTTTATCTTGAAATTCAGAATAATCCGCGACTAAACAAGAAGAAACACCTCCATAAATTGTGGCGAAATCCTCTTCTTTTTGGTGAGGAGATAGTTCTAACAATTCGGACAAAATAGAATGATCTTTTGTAATTTGTCGCCATTTTCCTGATTCATCAATAAGATAAGCTCTGCTGTCGCCCACACTGAGAATTTTGGCTTTTTGATTGAGTTGATCAATTTCCGCGGCGACGAATGTGGTTGCCGAACCAAAATAGGTGTCTGCCAACTGTTCCGATAATTTATCTTGCAAATAAGGAATGGTGTTTCGACTTAATGTCTGAATCTTTTGCAACGCCGACATGACACACTTACTGGCTTTTTCCGCGTGATTGCTATTGGAAATACCATCGGCAATGCCAATAATAAAGTGCGGTCGATTTTCAACGCGTTTTTCTGCTGTTTTTAATTTAAACTGAAAAACCGTTTCACCATTAAATAACGCATCTTGATTATGCTTTTTATTTTTTCCAATTTGCTGACAAAAGGTGATTTGGCAGACATTTTGCATATTGGTTTCCTTATGTTGATTGATTCAATAAAACATCGATTGCTTTTAAGGCCTCAAGTGCGGTCATATCCAACCCTAAAAAATGATGTTTTGATACACCACCGTCTTGCGGATTAATGCGAATAAAACCGGCTTTCTTGGCTTTTGCCGTACGTTCGGAAAAATATCGAACCGTTGGAATCGCTTTGCCTGCACCAAGTTCAATCACCACTAAATTCGGCACGCCTTTAATCCATTGTTCTAAGGAGGTTCGTTTCAAATCTTGATAATTGCTATTGTAAAACCAGTCGTCAAACATTAAGACATTTTGTCTCGCTAAACCACCACAAAAAGGACAGCGTGGATAAGGGCTCGTTAAGCGCAAGTTAGCATTATCCACTTCCGGTTGAAAATCCTTCGCCGTCCAGCTTTGATGATGGCAATCATGAACACATTGCATACGTTCTAGCGTGCCATGCACTTCATAAACCCGTTTTTCTTCAAACCCAGCTTTTTGAAAATGACCATCTACGTTACTGGTAAACACAAAATAACCGTGCGGTTTTTCCGCCGCCCAGCGTTTTAAAATTTGGTAACCTTCATGTGGCGTAGTGTTACGATATTGCACTAGACGGTGTCCGTAAAACCAATAGATCAGCTCCGTATGCGTTTCAAAGGACATCGGTGTCGCAATATCCTGAAAATTCAAGTTATGTTCACGAAATGCCGGATAAGCATTCCAAAATCCTCCACTACTTCTAAAATCCGGTAAACCTGAATCCACACTCATACCCGCACCGGCAGTAATCAAAATGCCATCTGCTTTGCGGATAAGCTCCACGGCATAGTTCAAATCATTTTTCATAGTACTTTTCTCTGCCCATTTTTCATTGTTGAAATAACACCGGCTTCTTCTAATTGCTCTAAAATTTGCCCCGCTCGATTAAAACCCAACCTAAATTGCCGTTGAATCATAGAACAAGACGCAATTTTTTGTTGTTGCACATATTTTTTTACCTCTTCAAAAAGCGGATCTCGATTAAAAGTAACTTTCATTGGCATCATTTTTCTCCAGTGTTGTTTATATAGAAAGAACTCAAGAGTCTTGTAAAAAGTAAAACAATCTCTCTTTTATGGAAAAAATTATATGGAAGGAAGCGACAATTTGTGTCGCTAGGAAATTTAACGCGTAATTCTTTTGAGAAGATTCTTTGAAAATTAAGGTTATACAGTATTGCAATACATTTCTTTACCTGTTTATATATACATATGTTTTATTATTTAAAGGAAGAATATGAATAACCAAAACCCGATTGAAATTTACCAAGCGCAAGATGGCACGACACAAGTGGAAGTCAGATTTGAAAAGGATACGGTTTGGCTTAGTTTACAACAGATGTCTGATTTATTTGGGCGTGATAAATCTGTTATTTCACGCCACTTACGAAATATTTATAGTGATGGAGAGTTAGATAGAAAATCAACTGTTGCAAAAAATGCAACTGTTCAAATTGAAGGCAAAAGACAGATTAATCGAATAATCGAATACTATAATCTTGATGTGATTATATCTGTGGGTTATAGAGTCAATTCTATTTTAGGGACTAAATTTAGAATTTGGGCAACCGCTCGTTTAAAAGAGTACCTTACTCAAGGCTATACCATTAACCAACAGCGTTTAAAACAAAATACACATGAACTGGAACAAGCGCTTACACTTATTCAAAAAACGGCAAATTCCTCAGCATTAACACTAGAAAGCGGTCGTGGATTAGTGGATATTGTCAGCCGTTATACGCATACGTTTTTATGGCTACAACAATATGATGAAGGTTTACTTGCCGAACCAAAAACCCAGCAAGGCGGGATGTTGCCCACGTATTCCGAAGCCTGCTCTGCATTGGCCGAGTTAAAAGCACAGCTTATGGCAAAAGGCGAAGCAAGTGATCTGTTTGGACGTGAACGAGATGATGGCTTATCTGCTATTTTAGGCAATTTAGATCAAAGTGTGTTTGGTGAACCTGCCTACCCAAGCATTGAAGCAAAAGCCGCACATTTACTATATTTCGTCGTCAAAAACCATCCTTTTTCAGACGGTAATAAACGTAGCGGAGCGTTTTTATTTGTGGATTTCTTACATCGAAATGGGCGTTTATTTGATCATAATGGCCATCCGGTTATCAATGATACCGGGCTTGCTGCACTCACGTTATTAGTTGCCGAATCTGATCCGAAACAAAAAGAAACGCTCATTAGGCTTATTATGCATATGCTTAAGCAAGGGGAATAACGATAAATAGCGACCGAAGTCGCTATTTACCTACCAACGTTACACTTGGTAAAAACGTTATTTACATAATTCTTTTACCGAAGCAACTAATGTTTCCATTTTGTCATAAGAATTGATACCACTCGCGCCACCAAAAAATGGACAAACACAAATTAACGTATTCTTATACTTACGATAGAATATATTAAATTCTTCTAACTCTTTAGCTTCGTATACGGCTTCTCCAGTGAAAAACTTAAAGAAGTTATCTTTTTCTGTCACTCCCGTGCAAATAATCACTTTAGGATTACATTCATCTATAAGTTGACGGTAAAAAGCTCCTCGATTTTCAACACACCAATTTCTATATTCATCAAAAGTTTCAAATCCAGTCAGCTTAATGAATTGTTCATTCCACTTAATCGATGATCTATTTTTAAAATTGATTGGTAGCATATTTAATTTAAAACCAATACCTTGTGGGTAAAGCACATTATAGGTTTTAACAAAATGCTCCGCACTTTCTCCATTTTTCCACTCTAAATTGTAGTAGTACCACAAAAACCAACATATTTTTCTATTATATTGAGCAGTCCAACTACCATCAAAATCATCTTCTAACCAAGAGTGCGGTATTAATTTAGGGCTTAAACTAAACTTCTCATAAAAATCATCCGAAGAGCTTTCATCGCCAATTCCCCATTCTAACCCACAAAACCAAACATCTGAGTTAGGATTTCCGCCATCTCCTCCAGCGAAGGATACTGCCACTTTTTTAAAATCTTCTGTTACCATCATTTTGTCCTTATTGTTTAAGTAGATTTATCCAAATTTCCATTGTTTCTTCTTGAATTACGCCTTTTTCTTGACCTAATTTTATCGCCAGTTGTTGTAAACTTTTAGCCAACTCAGGATGACCACAATAATTTAAACTACGAATAATACGAGAAATCTTCTTACTTTCATGCCCAATATTGCGTAGCCAAACTTTACGTTCAGTTAATTCAGGTCTTGGGAATACTTGATTATCTTCACGATATAAACAGAAGTAATCCAGAATAAAATCAATAGAATGTAAATATTTATTTTGAATTGCTTCATCTCCAATAAAAAAAGCGCGATCTTCTTCCTTAAAAACTGGTACGGAACGATTCCATTTTGAACTCTCTGTTACGGGTAAAATCCAAGGAATATAAAAATAAGCATCACCAATCATTTTTTTTGGCATTGACCACATATCTTGCAAAGATAAATTATGTTGGCTTTTTCTTTGTTCTAAATAAAATTCGATTACTGGGTGCATATATTTCTCATTAATTTATCAACCGCAAAACCATGCAACATAGCGATACTAAACTCGATATTTACATGAAAAGTGCGGTCGTTTTTCTATGTGTTTTTCACGTTCTCCAATAACTCTGCCACTACTTTCGGCACGCCTGCCCCCGCTTTTTCTTTTATTGCAATCACTTGCTTGCGCACAAAGCCTGTATTGGGATTCGGATCGATTAAGTAAATCGGCGTATTGCGTGGGGCTTCATTGACCAAGCCATTCGCCGGATACACTTGCAAAGAAGTACCAATCACTAATACCACATCCGCTTGTTCTACAATCTCAATGGCTCGTTCTAGCATCGGCACCATTTCACCGAAAAAAACAATATATGGTCGCATTGGATGACCATTTGGATCTTTATCGTCTAATTTCTGATCGCCAAAACAATCCACGATATAACTTTCATCAACGCTACTGCGCGCTTTATTTAATTCGCCGTGTAAATGCAACACATTTGAGCTTCCTGCTCGCTCATGTAAATCATCCACATTTTGCGTGATAATTCTCACATCATAGGCTTTTTCTAATTCAACTAAGGCAAGATGCGCAGCGTTTGGCTTAGCTGCGGCGGCATTTTTACGGCGTTGATTATAGAAATCGAGCACTTTCGCACGGTTCTTTTGTAAGGCTTCCGGTGTACAAACTTCTTCGACTTTATGCCCTGCCCACAAACCGTCTTCCGCTCTGAAGGTAGGAATGCCACTTTCGGCACTAATCCCAGCACCGGTTAATACGACACAAATTGGTTTATTTTTCACTGTCATGTTTTTTCTCCCCTCTCATTTTTAGAATCTCATCAATCGCTCTATCTCTTCCCATCATGCCAAAAATATTCCTGCTTGATCAGGGGATTGATAAGGATTCATCTTAATGTCCTCTCTGTTGATGGCTTCATCATAAAACATAAAGCGACAATGTGTGTCGTTAGGAAATGTCCTCGAGATATATACGCTCAATTTCTTGATAATTTTCGCCAAAATGCGCAATCCACCAGTTCAACATTTCACTCTCAATGACCGTAGCGGAAATTTCGTATTCACTACCGCAATCTTTTACATTTTGATCAAACGATAAAGGCGTTTCTGTCAAAAATCCCCCAATCGCTTTATCCACTCTGAACGTTAAGTGAATTTTTCTGCCATAACTAAAACCGAACTTTTGGCTTTCAACATACGCTTTCAAATTAAAATTTGGGCGCTCAAATTGCATGGTACTCACAGTAACCTCAAGCAAACGATGCAAAGCAAGATGCAAAATATCGCCATGTTCATATTGCGCGACTAAATAACTACTCGGGCCTTGTTGCACCAAAGCAAGTGGCTTAACTTGTGCTTTGTGCTCTTTGCCGTGAATACTTCGGTAATTCACCTGTAAAAATCGATTTTGATAAAGTGCGGTGCTAATTTGAGCAAAAATGTCGGGCTCAATTTTAGCCGGCAATAACGGTTGGCTGGTTGGCGCAATCGCTACTTTGTTCAGCCATTCGGAACCGGATTTTTTATTGGCATCATAGACCAAGTTATATTCGGCTTGCTTAAAAAAGGATTCCATGGAATTCAGAATATTTGCAGGCAAAATGCCTTTCAAATATTGCTTCGCTAGCATTAACACCAAGGATTGTTGCTCATTTAAAATCGGCAAATCGAGCCCTTTAGCATTTTCTTTCCAGCGATAACTGTAAGGCTTGCTGAGGGTATTACATTCAATATCAAACTGTTCTGACAGGCTTTTTAATTGACGTTGAATGCTACGAATATCACGAGAAAATCCCATGTCCTCCAACTTTTGTTGAATTTCATGACTACTGATGTAACTGCGTTTTGGAATTAAACGTAAAATTTCTAATTGAAACTGCAATGCATTGGATTCTTTTGCCATATTATTTCTCAGCGTTGTTATGTAAAAATCCCCAACATATTGTCGGGGATAAGAATTAAATTGCGTTATCCCAATACAACGATACGTTGCTCAGGACAGTTATTGTAGTGAAGGAAAAAACAACATTCGATGACGCAAAAGCTAAAACGTTCAAAAAATAGATTGTTTTCCCACCGCACTTTTTACATCACCACCACATCAAACTGCTCTTGATTGTAAAACGGTTCAGTTTTTATTTGAACTTGTTTTCCGATAAAGACTTCCAATTCTGCCAGTAAGCCATGGGATTCTTCTTTAATTAAGTAGTCTGCAACCGCGTGGGAGGCATAAACCACAAATTGTTCGCTGGCAAATAAATGGTGTACACGAATAATTTCGCGCATGATTTCGTAGCATACGGTTTCGACAGTTTTTACTCGCCCACGACCTTGACAAGCCGGGCATTCGCAACAAAGAATATGCTCCAAACTTTCCCGCGTACGTTTACGGGTCATTTCCACCAAACCTAGTTGCGTAAAGCCATTCACATTGGTTTTCACCGGATCACGCGATAAGGCATCTTGCAAGGATTCCAACACGCGATTACGGTGTTCTTCACTTTGCATATCAATGAAATCAATAATGATGATGCCGCCGAGATTGCGCAGTTGAAGTTGTTGCGCGATGGTTTTGGTGGCTTCAATATTGGTGTTGAAAATGGTTTCTTCCAAATTACGATGCCCCACGAATGCACCGGTATTGATGTCGATCGTGGTCATGGCTTCTGTTTGCTCAATGATCAAATAACCACCGGATTTGAGATTCACTCGTCTATCTAAAGCGTGATGGATCCCCTTTTCCACACTGTACACATCAAAGAGCGGTTGATTTCCCGTGTATAAAATCAGTTTGTCGGTGAGGTTTGGGATGAATTCTTCGGTGAATTGTTTCACTTCATTGAAACAAAGTCGGGAGTCAATGTGAATTCGATCCAACTTGCCACCGATAAAATCGCGCAAAATGCGCTGGGTCAGCGCCAATTCGCCGTAAAGCATGGAGCGGGTTGTGTATTTCGCACGGCGCTCCAGCACTTTTCGCCACAAGCGTTTTAAGAAATCGGCATCTTGTTGTAAATCCAGTTCAGTCGCCCCTTCGGCCGCAGTACGGATAATAAAACCGCCCAATTCATCACATAAAGGCAAGGTGAGTTCTTTCAATCGATTACGTTCTTCCTCGCTTTCAATGCGTTGTGACACGCCCACATGACTGTTTTCCGGCATGAATACTAAATAACGGGAAGGCAAGGTAATATCGGTGGTGAGTCGCGCACCTTTCGTGCCAAGCGGATCTTTTACCACTTGCACCACAATATCCTGCCCTTCATGTACCAGTTGGGCAATGTCTTTCACCACAAATTGCTTTTGTTCACTTTCTTCCACACATTCGGTGTGCGATACAATATCTGACGCGTGTAAGAAGGCGGCTTTTTCCAGCCCGATGTCCACAAATGCCGATTGCATCCCCGGTAATACACGGGTGACGCGGCCTTTATAAATATTTCCGACAATACCGCGTTTGCCTTGGCGTTCAATATGCACTTCTTTGAGCAAACCGGTTTCCACTAAGGCAATGCGCGTTTCATTTGGTGTCACATTGACCAATAATTCAACAGAATCCATAAAATATCTTATCCAAAATGTCGTTGTCATTGATTTTGCCAATTAGTCTAACGAAAAGGGAAATAGAATAACAGGGGCAAATCAGGTAAAATGCTCCCCTTTTTTTGAATATAAGAACTATTTTTAGGGTTAATAGGATGTTTGGTTTAGATCCAACAATTGTTACATTTACTATTTATATTTTCGGCATGATTAGCATTGGGGTTGCCGCCTATTATTACACCAAAGATTTATCTGACTACATTTTGGGTGGCCGCCGCTTAGGCAGCTTCGTCACGGCAATGTCTGCCGGTGCTTCGGATATGTCCGGTTGGTTGTTAATGGGCTTGCCGGGTGCCGTGTATTTATCCGGTTTGGTCGAGGGCTGGATTGCCATTGGCTTAACCTTAGGAGCGTATTTAAACTGGCTCTTCGTTGCCGGGCGTTTACGGGTTTACACAGAATTTAATAATAATGCGTTAACCCTGCCTGAATATTTTCATCATCGTTTTGGCACAAGCCACAACGCCTTAAAAATCGTATCTGCCTCCATTATTTTGGTGTTTTTCACCATTTATTGCGCTTCGGGCGTGGTTGCCGGTGCGAAATTATTCCAAAACCTCTTTTCAATCGATTATTCCACCGCACTTTGGTACGGCGCACTCGCTACCATCGCCTACACCTTTATCGGCGGTTTCCTTGCGGTGAGTTGGACAGATACCATTCAAGCCACACTGATGATTTTCGCCTTATTGCTCACCCCTGTCTTTGTGGTGATCTCTATCGGTGGTGTTGACGACTTGCAAAATATCGTACAACAAGCGGAAATAAGCGCACAAAAAGAATTTGCCGACTTATTCCGCGGCACCACCATGATGGGCTTGTTAAGCCTTGCGGCGTGGGGCTTAGGTTATTTCGGACAACCGCATATTCTCGCTCGTTTCATGGCGGCAGATTCCGTGCGTTCCCTCAATAAAGCCCGCAAAATCAGCATGACATGGATGATCCTCTGCTTAGCCGGGGCTATTGCCATCGGTTTCTTTGGCATGGCGTATTTCTATGCAAATGCAAACACCGCTTCTGCTGCCTTGGTAAACCATGAACCTGAGCAAGTTTTTATTGAATTATCCCGACTATTATTTAATCCATGGATTGCCGGTATTTTGCTTTCCGCGATTCTTGCTGCGGTGATGAGTACCTTAAGTTGCCAGCTATTAATTTCTTCCAGTGCCATTACGGAAGACTTTTACAAAGGCTTTATCCGCCCGAACGCCTCAGAAAAAGAATTGGTTTGGTTAGGTCGCGCCATGGTATTGGTGATTGCCGCCGTTGCCATTTGGATTGCTCAAGATCAAAACAGTAAGGTGTTGAAACTCGTGGAATTTGCTTGGGCAGGCTTCGGTAGCGCTTTTGGTCCGGTGGTTTTACTTTCCTTATTTTGGAAACGCATGACGTCCTCCGGCGCCATGGCAGGCATGCTCACCGGTGCCATCACGGTATTTGCTTGGAAAGCGTGTTTACCGCAAGAAAGTGAATGGGCGCAAGTCTATGAAATGATTCCGGGCTTTGTATTCGCCGCCATCGCCATTATTATTGTGTCGCTCTTGTCTGCGAAACCCGACGAAGCCATTACCGACACCTTTGAAAAAGCCCAAAAAGCGTATCATGATGCGCTGTAACCTTGATTAACCGAGATAACGATATGATCGATTTTCGCCCTTTTTATCAACAAATTGCCACGACCCCTCTTTCCCCTTGGTTGGAAACCTTGCCATTACAAATGAAACAATGGCAACAGCAAACCCACGGGGAATATGCCAAATGGGCAAAAGTCGTGGAATTTCTACCGCACTTGCCGGCTTCCCGTATTGATCTAAAAAGTGCGGTCAAATCTGAGTGTGATTCGGCGCTTTCCGATGGTGAACGCCAGCGCATTATTCACCATTTAAAACAACTCATGCCATGGCGCAAAGGGCCTTATCATTTGCTTGGTATTCATGTGGATTGCGAATGGCGCTCCGATTTCAAATGGGATCGCGTGCTACCACATTTAGCAGCGTTGCAAGATCGCACAATTTTAGATGTGGGTTGCGGCAGTGGCTATCATATGTGGCGCATGGTGGGCGAAGGAGCAAAAATGGTGGTGGGCATCGACCCGACGGAATTGTTCTTATGTCAATTTGAAGCGGTTCGCAAACTCTTAAATGACGATCGCCGTGCCAATTTGATTCCGCTCGGCATTGAGCAAATGCAACCGCTCGCGGCGTTTGACACGGTGTTTTCGATGGGAGTGTTATATCACCGCAAATCACCGTTGGATCACCTTTCCCAACTTCGTGCCCAATTGGTAAACGGTGGTGAATTAGTGCTCGAAACCTTAGTGGTGGACGGCGATGAAAATACCGTATTAGTTCCAATGGATCGTTACGCCAAAATGAAAAACGTGTATTTCATTCCGTCCGTTGCCGCATTGATTCATTGGCTGCAAAAAAGCGGCTTTAAAAATGTGCGTTGCGTAGATGTCGCCGTCACCTCATTAGAGGAACAGCGCAAAACCGATTGGTTAGAAAATGAATCCTTAATTGATTTTCTCGATCCAAATGATCATAGCAAAACCATCGAAGGCTATCCTGCCCCGAAAAGAGCGGTCATTTTAGCGAATAAATAAAGGAATAACATTGAGATTCAACGTTGAAAATAGTAAAGTAAGCAACCGTTGATTTTTATAAACTAGCTTAAAAAAGGCGGAAAATTATGGGTAAAAGTGTTGTTGTTCTCGGCGCGCAATGGGGCGATGAAGGAAAAGGAAAAATCGTTGATTTGCTCACCGACCGCGTCAAATATGTGGTTCGTTATCAAGGCGGTCATAATGCCGGTCACACCTTAATCATCAACGGTGAAAAAACCGTTTTACGTTTAATTCCATCAGGCATCCTGCGCGATAACGTCACCTGTTTAATCGGTAATGGCGTTGTACTTTCCCCGTCTGCCCTCATGCAAGAAATGGGAGAATTAGAAAGCCGTGGCGTGAACGTACGTGACCGTTTATTAATCTCCGAAGCTTGCCCATTAATTCTGCCTTACCACGTTGCGATGGACCATGCCCGTGAAGCGGCGCTCGGTAAAAAAGCTATCGGTACCACCGGTCGTGGTATCGGCCCGGCTTATGAAGACAAAGTCGCGCGTCGCGGTTTACGTGTAGGCGATTTATTTAATCGCGAAGCCTTTGCTGAAAAACTCAAAAATATTCTTGATTACTACAACTTCCAATTGGTGAACTACTACAAAGTTGAGCCGGTTGACTATCAAAAAACCTTAGATGACGTGTTCGCTGTTGCCGATATTATCACCGGCATGGTCGCCGACATCACCACCATTTTAGATACCGCGCGCAAAAACGGCAACAACATTTTATTTGAAGGCGCACAAGGCACCATGTTGGACATCGACCACGGTACCTATCCGTATGTGACCAGCTCCAATACCACTGCCGGCGGCGTTGCTACCGGTTCCGGTTTCGGCCCGCGCAATTTAGATTATGTGTTGGGAATCATCAAAGCCTATTGCACCCGCGTGGGTGGTGGCCCGTTCACCACGGAATTATTCGATGAAGTCGGTGCAGAAATTGCCCGTAAAGGGAACGAATTCGGCGCGGTTACCGGTCGTCCACGTCGTTGCGGTTGGTTTGACGCGGTCGCCATTCGTCGCGCGATTCAATTGAACTCCATTTCCGGTTTCTGCATGACGAAATTAGACGTGTTAGACGGTTTCGATGAAGTGAAAATCTGCGTGGGGTACAAAATGCCAAACGGCGACATTGTAGAATACGCACCACTTGCCGCGAAAGACTGGGAAGGGGTTGAGCCGATTTATGAAACCATGCCGGGTTGGAAAGAAAATACCTTTGGTGTCACTGATGTGAATCAATTACCGCAAACTTGCCGTAATTACATCAAACGTATCGAAGAAGTTACCGGCGTACCGATTGCCATCCTTTCTACTGGGCCGGATCGCGTACAAACAATGATTTTACAAGATCCGTTTGCTGCGTAAAAACGCATAGAAAAACGACCGCACTTTTGAAGTATCAAAGTGCGGTTCTTTTTTGGAGAGTTTTTATGAATGAGCAGGAAAAAAACGTCGTCGAATACCTAACCGAACACCCCGATTTTTTCACTACCCACCCCGATTTGCTTGCCAAACTGTCTGTGGTTCACCCACAAAAAGGCACGCTATCTTTAGTAGAAGCACAGCTAGAACAGCAACGCCAACAAATCAAAACCCTTACGGCGTTATTAGAAAAATTTCATCAGCTTACCTATCAAGAGGCAGATATTTTCTATGCGCTTATACCCTTACAAAAGAAATTGTTTCAAGCGAAAGATTTCCAACAGGGTGAAGAAAAACTGAAACAGTGGGCGCAATCCTATGAACTGGACGGTGCAAAAATATTGCTTTTTCGAGATGCGTGGCAAAAAAATGAAACCATTCCCGAACAATATTGGATTGATCGCAAGGCGTTTGAACTGATTCGCTTGGAACGTCTCGGCTTGCGCCAGTTTTACTTGGGTGATTTAAGCAACAAAGAAAAACACCTGATGTTTCTGCCGGAGGAATTTCCCATTGGCTCCGTGGCAATTTGTCTGCTTGGCACAAAAACAAGCCACAAACCCACCGCACTTTTATTATTCACCTCGAGAGACACTGCCCGTTTCCATAACGGACAAGATACTACCTTCTTAAAACACATCGTAGATATTGTGGAATTGCATTTAACACGTTGGCTGTGAATCCATTTAGACTAGAAAGTGCGGTGCACTTTCGCCTTGTTTTTGCAAATTCTTGATCCGGCTCACGATCTGATAAAAAGTCGGTTTATTTATATTGGCGACTTTTCTACAATGAGTGTGTTTTTAATCATTAAAAACACACAATTCAATTTAACTTCAGATATCACAAAGGTCTCATTATGAAAATTTTAACTTGGCCTGTGGTTGCAGGTGCTGCACTTGGTATCGTTGCTCCACTTCTAACCTACAATGGCAATCCCGGCAATATGGGTTTCTGTGCGGCGTGTTTCTTACGCGATACCGCCGGTGCATTAGGGCTCCATCGCGCTGCTCCTCTACAATATATTCGTCCCGAACTTATCGGCTTAGTTTTAGGTGCGCTTGCCAGTGCCTATTTCTCTAAGGAATTCCGACCTCGTGGCGGCTCCGCACCGTTGGCTCGTATCATCCTTGGGTTCTTTGCCATGATCGGTGCGCTCATTTTCTTAGGCTGTCCGTGGCGTGCCTATTTGCGTCTAGGCGGTGGCGATCTCACTGCCATTGCAGGAATCGTTGGATTATTCGCCGGCATATTGGGCGGCATTTTCTTTGCGAATCGCGGTTTTTCCTTAGGAAAATCAAGTGAACAAAGCAAATCGTCAGGGCTCATTGGTGTGCTATTTACCTTAGCACTGCTCATCTTGCTTTTAACTCAATTTAAATTTGGCGAAAATCTGGCGATTTACTTCTCCGAGAAAGGCCCGGGCGCACAACACCCTGCCGTTTGGATGTCCCTTGCCGGCGGTGCATTGCTTGGTGTATTAATGCAAAAATCCCGCTTCTGTACGATTGGCGCATTCCGTAATTTCGTATTATTCCGCGATACACAGCTATTAAATGGAGTCATCGCCCTGGTTGTCTTCGCTGCAATCACTAACAGCTTGCTCGGACAATTCCATGTGGGGTTTGAACAACAACCTATCGCACATAACCAATACATTTGGAACTTCTTTGCCATGGCGTTATGCGGATTGTGTTTCTCCCTCGGCGGCGGTTGCCCGGGTAAACAATTGGTGAATGTCGGGGAAGGAAACAATGACGCCGCATTATTTATATTAGGTATGCTATTAGGTGCGGCTGCGGCACATAACTTCGGTTTAGCAGCTTCACCTACCGGTGTTACCGCTTATACGCCGCATGTTTTAGTGTTTGGCTTTGTAGCCTGCGTTTACATCGGCATTACCAATAAATTAAAAGCTTAATGCGTTATTTGATTCAATAAAAAACGCCCGTCAATAAACGGGCGTTTTCTGTTTCTGAAGTTCGACAACATTTGAAACACAATGCAAAAGTGCGGTCGATTTTCGTCTTATTTTAAATCTTCGGCTAAGCAAGGCTGAATTTTATTCAACATATCTTTCAGCACGCGCGGTGCGGCGGCAACAATATGACCGGCTTTTAAATAACCATGACCGGCATGATAATCAGTCACAATACCGCCGGCTTCACGCACGATTAAATCGCCTGCCGCCACATCCCAAGCTTTGATGCCGTATTCAAAATACCCGTCTAAACGACCGGATGCCACATAGCAAAGATCCAACGCAGCAGAACCGGTGCGACGGAAATCAGCCGCCTCTTCAATCAAGCTTTGCATCATATTGAATTGCATTGGCATGTATTTCGGTTGTTTGAATGGGAAACCGGTAGCAAGTACTGCGCCGGATAAATCGCGTTTGTTTTCAACACGTAAACGCATTTCATTTAATTTTGCGCCTTCGCCACGTACAGCAGTAAATAATTCGTTACGGATAGGATCATAAACCACGCCCACTTCGGTGCGGCCTTTAACACGAATAGCAATAGAAACGGAGAAATGAGGCAAACCTTTCACAAAGTTTGTGGTGCCATCCAGTGGATCAATCACCCATTGAACATCGTTATCACTGCCTTCTAATGCACCGCTTTCTTCGGTGATGATCGTGTGGTCAGGGTAAGATTTTTTAATGACTTCGATAATCGCTTCTTCTGACGCTTTATCTACGTTGGTTACATAGTCATTTTTGCTTTTTTCCATAGTGACGATGTCGTCACGACGTTCGTAGTTTTTTGCAATAATATTGCCTGCTTTTCGTGCTGCACGAATCGCGATATTTAACATAGGATTCATAAATTCCACCGGATTTTAAAGAACAATTTAGGTGCGCGATTATAAGAGATTTAAAAGAAAATAGCTATCAGAAAAATTTTTAGAATTGTTGACTAAAAACAAGGGGTATTTATGGTAGAATACGCCCCGCTATTGAATAAGATAAAAATGATCATGTTGGAAAATATTCGAATTGTTTTAATTGAAACCTCGCACAGTGGCAACATCGGTTCCACGGCACGAGCAATGAAAACAATGGGATTAACTGATTTAGTGTTAGTGGCACCAAAACAAGGCGTAGATGATCAAGCGATTGCCCTTGCTGCCGGTGCGGAAGATGTGGTGAAAAGTGCGGTTATAGTCAACACCTTTTCCGAAGCGGTTGCCGATTGCTCTTTAGTAATTGGTACCAGCGCAAGATTACGTCATTTGCAAAACTCGCTGATTGAGCCGCGCGAATGTGGCGAAAAAGCCATTCATCATGCAATAAGAGGAAAAGTCGCGATTGTCTTTGGGCGTGAGCGTGTGGGGTTAACTAATGAAGAATTGCTCAAATGCCACTATCATGTGACGATTCCTGCGAATCCGGATTATGCCTCGTTAAATTTAGCCATGGCGGTACAATTAATCACTTACGAAATCCGCATGGCTTACTTGGCAACACAGCGCGAAGAAAATCAGAAAATGAAACAAACGCAGCCTGATGTGTATCCCAAAATGCAAGAATTGGATTATTTTTTTACGCGTACCAAGCAGCTTTATCAATCCCTTGGCTTTATTCAAAATCAAGGTGTCATGCAAAAACTCCGACGCTTATATGGTCGTGCAGAAATCGAAAAAACAGAACTTCACATTTTACTCGGCATGTTAAGTGCGGTTGAAAAAAAACTTAAATCGTAAAAGAATAATAGTTGACTGTAAGAGTCAACAATGTAAGATTTCTTCGTTTAATTTGTTATTTTTTCATTTAGGAACATAAAAGATGAAATTAACCTCGAAAGGTCGTTATGCAGTCACCGCAATCTTAGATATTGCTATTCATGCCGATAATGGTCCCGTAAGTTTGTCCGATATTTCCGAGCGACAACACATTTCCCTTTCTTATTTAGAACAACTGTTTGCAAAACTGCGCCGCAATAATTTAGTTAAAAGCGTACGTGGTCCGGGCGGTGGCTATAAATTAGGTCACACACCGGAAAATATTTCTATCGGTATGATCATTGCTGCTGTTAATGAGAATATTGATACGACAAAATGTTTGGGAAAAGGTAATTGCCAAAATGGAAGCGAATGTCTTACACACAAATTATGGGACAAACTTAGCCAACGCATTGCCGATTTCCTCAATGAAATTACTTTGGCGGAATTGGTTTCTCAACATAAAGAGAAACAAAATGTTCGTCATCATAAACACGAGGATTTTGAAAATCTACTCGTGATTACAAATGCCCCACAACATAGCTAGAAGTGCGGTTTAAAATAAAATTATTTAGGAGTGAATAATGAAATTACCTATTTATTTGGATTATGCAGCGACTTGTCCGGTGGACGAACGCGTTGCAAAAAAAATGATGGAATATTTAACCATTGACGGTGTTTTCGGCAACCCGGCATCGCGTTCCCATAAATTCGGCTGGCAAGCAGAAGAAGCCGTTGATATTGCACGTAATCAAATTGCCGACCTCATTGGTGCGGATTCCCGTGAAATTGTGTTCACTTCCGGTGCAACAGAATCAGACAACTTGGCGATCAAAGGTGCGGCGCATTTTTATCAAACCAAAGGCAAGCACATTATCACTTGCAAAACCGAGCACAAAGCGGTATTGGACACTTGCCGCCAATTAGAACGTGAAGGCTTTGAAGTCACCTATTTAGAACCGGAATCCGATGGCTTAATCGATTTAGAAAAATTTAAAGCGGCATTGCGTCCGGACACTATTTTGGTGTCTATCATGCACGTGAATAACGAAATCGGCGTGATTCAGGATATTCAAGCTATCGGCGAATTATGTCGTGCGAATAAAACCATTTTCCATGTGGACGCCACCCAAAGTGTAGGCAAAGTGGAGATCAACCTTGCCGAATTACCGGTGGATTTAATGTCGATGTCCAGCCACAAATTATACGGACCAAAAGGGATCGGTGCGTTATATGTTCGCCGTAAACCACGTATCCGCTTAGAAGCCATCATTCACGGTGGCGGTCATGAGCGCGGTATGCGTTCCGGGACATTGCCTGTTCATCAAATTGTTGGGATGGGTGAAGCTTATCGCATCGCAAAAGAAGAAATGGCAACAGAAATTCCACGCATTAAAGCCCTTCGCGATCGTTTATACAACGGTTTAAAAGATATCGAAGAAACCTACGTTAACGGCTCCATGGAACACCGTGTCGCCAACAACCTCAACATCAGTTTCAATTATGTAGAAGGTGAGTCTTTAATGATGGCATTACGCGACATTGCGGTATCCTCAGGATCCGCTTGTACGTCTGCGAGCCTTGAACCGTCTTATGTGTTACGTGCGTTAGGCCGCAATGATGAATTAGCGCACAGCTCGATTCGTTTCACCTTAGGTCGCTTCACCACCGAAGAAGAAATCGACTACACCATCAGCTTAATGAAAGGTGCGGTGGAAAAATTACGCGCATTATCTCCGCTTTGGGACATGTTCAAAGAAGGCATCGACTTAAACACCATTGAGTGGTCAGCCCACTAATTTGACGGGCGGAGCAAACCGCCCAATAAAAACAATATTTTAGGAAGGAACAAAAAATGGCATATAGCGAAAAAGTGATCGATCATTATGAAAATCCACGTAACGTGGGTTCTATGGACAAAAAAGACAGCGCCGTCGGTACCGGCATGGTCGGCGCACCGGCATGCGGTGACGTAATGCAATTACAAATTCGTGTAAATGACGAAGGCATCATTGAAGACGCCAAATTCAAAACCTACGGCTGCGGCTCCGCCATTGCCTCCAGCTCGTTAATCACCGAATGGGTGAAAGGTAAATCCTTAGAAGAAGCAGGCGCGATCAAAAACAGCCAAATTGCTGAAGAACTCGAATTACCGCCAGTGAAAGTACACTGCTCTATTTTGGCAGAAGATGCCATCAAAGCCGCCATCGCCGACTACAAAGCGAAAAAAGGGTCTTAATCGGCAAAAAAGTGCGGTCGTTTTTTGGCGCGTTTTTAAAAACGGGTAAAAAAGTCACCGCACTTTGTACTTTATAACAACGTAAAAATGACGACTGAAAAGAAAATTGCCCTTGCCGTGTTGTGTATCGGCATCTTATTTCCGCTAGCTTATGAACATTTTTACGGTTCATATCTCAGATACACGTTCGGCAAAGCCGATTTCATTAGCGGCGGCACACTTTTTTATTGGATCACCCTGTTTCTGCCGACCGTGCTTTATAGCCGCCTTCGCCCCGCCGCGTTTATCGGCGCCCAGTTGGCAACCATGAGCCTTTTTCTGTTGGTCGATTTAGGCATGAGCGGCGATCCGAAAAGCGATACGATATTTTGGACGCTTTATTTCGCGTGGAGTGTGTTTGCGGGATTGCTCTCCCTCTACCCGGCGCGAAAAAAGCCAAAATTATTTACCCGCTCTTGGTTAAGCGCGTTAATTTCGTCCGCAGGATATACTTATTTAAGTGTTGTGTTGGCGATATTAATTCTAAAATTAACCACACTTTAAGCCGAGGAAACACATGACCACAGAAAAGAAATTGGCTATCGCGGCAATACTCGTCGGTGTTTTGGTGCCGGTGATATATACCGCCTATATTACACCGACGTTTTTTGACGAATTGACCCTGTTAAATTTAGCTTATTATTGGGGCTGTTTGTTTGCCGCGACGATTTTCTATACGCGGGTACGCGCAGCAGCAGTCACCGGTTCGGCGTTGGCAATTACTTCGCTGTTTGCGCTTTTCGCTTATTTATCAATCACCAGCGGCGATCCTAAAGGCGGGGCGGCGATGTGGGTAATTTATCTTATATGGAGTCTTGCCGCCGGTTTCGTGTCTATTTTTCCGGCGCTCTTTAAGCCGCAATTTATGCAAAAATCTTGGCTTCGTGCGGCGATTTGCAGTGTATTATTGACTTATTTATCTTTTATCGTTGGTCTTGTAGGGTTTAAGGTATTTGATCAGTAAAAACGACTGTACGTTTATTTAGCAAAAATCAGAGGAATGATTATGTCAGTCACATTAACCGAAAGCGCGGCAGATCGCGTGAGAACATTTTTAGCAAAACGTGGGAAAGGGATCGGGCTTCGTTTGGGCATTAAAACCTCCGGCTGTTCCGGATTGTCTTATATGCTTGAATTTGTGGACGCGTTAAATGCAGACGATCACGTGTTTGAACAATACGGCGTGAAAGTCATCGTGGACACCAAAAGTCTAGTTTATTTAGACGGCACCCAGCTGGATTTTGCCAAAGAAGGCTTAAACGAAGGGTTCAAATTCACCAATCCGAATGTCAAAGACGAATGCGGTTGTGGTGAAAGTTTTAACGTGTAATTGAGACGATGATGAACAATCCCTTTGCTTTATTTGATTTACCCGTTGCTTTTCAAGTGGACAGCGCGTTATTAAATGAACGTTATTTAGCCCTGCAGAAGTCCCTTCATCCGGATAATTTTTCTGCAGCCTCTGCGCAAGAACAACGTCTTGCCATGCAAAAATCAGCGGAAATTAATGATGCGTTGCGCATTCTAAAAGATCCGATTACGCGTGCTGACAGCATTATTGCGATAAATACCGGCGAAACAGAAAATCCGGAAGAAAAAAGCAATAACGACATTGATTTTCTGATGCAGCAAATGGAATGGCGTGAAACCTTAGAAAATATCGAAAACCGTCAAGACACGGATGAATTAACCGCATTTACCCAAGAAATTAACCAAATCCGTCATGCCATTTTAAGTGAATTATCCACCGCACTTGATGCGCAACAATGGAACATCGCACGGGCAATCACAGACAAATTACGTTTTATCAAAAAACTTCAAACAGAAATTGAGCGAGTTGAAGAGACTCTTTTAGATTTTTAATGTAAAGCATATCGAGAAACAACATGTCGTTACTTCAAATTGCAGAGCCGGGACAAAGTGCCGCACCCCATCAACAAAAACTTGCCGTGGGCATCGATCTCGGCACCACAAACTCCCTGATTGCCACCGTACGCAACGGCCACAGTGATGTTTTATTGGACGAACAAAATCGTCCGTTATTGCCCTCTGTTGTGCATTTTGGCAAAGATGACAACGTGATTGTCGGCTATGAAGCGGCTGAACTTGCCACGCAAGATCCGCAAAACACGGTGATTTCCGTCAAACGCTTAATCGGTCGCAGTCTTGCGGATATTCAACAACGTTATCCGAATCTGCCTTATCAATTTGTCGCCAGTGAAAACGGTTTGCCTTTGTTAACAACACCCCAAGGTGTACGTAGTCCGATTGAAATTTCCGCAGAAATCCTGAAAAAATTGACCGCGCTTGGTGAGCAACGCTTAGGCGGAAACCTTGTCGGTGCAGTGATCACCGTACCTGCCTATTTTGATGATGCACAACGCCAAAGCACCAAAGACGCCGCAAAATTAGCAGGCCTTAATGTTCTCCGTTTATTAAATGAACCGACAGCGGCCGCCATTGCATACGGCTTGGATAGCGAACAAGAAGGCGTGATTGCCGTGTATGATTTAGGCGGTGGCACTTTTGACATTTCCATTTTGCGCCTCTCCCGTGGCGTATTTGAAGTGTTGGCGACCGGTGGCGACACGGCGCTAGGTGGTGATGATTTTGATTTGGTCTTAGCCGATTGGATTATCGAACAATCTTCAGTAAAACCGGAAAATGACAGCCAATATCGTGAACTGATCGAATTAGCCAATCGCCTCAAACAAGAACTTTCAAATTCAATGGAAGTTCAAATTCATTACGGTAACTGGCTTGGCTGTATCACCCGAGAACAATTTAACGAACTGATTCAACCGTTGGTTAAACGTTCTTTACTTGCTTGTCGCCGCGCTTTAAAAGATGCCGGCGTAGAAGCGGAAGATGTGCGTGAAGTGGTGATGGTGGGTGGATCTACCCGAGTGCCTTATGTGCGCGAACAAGTAGGTGAATTTTTCCAAAAACAACCACTGACCTCTATCGATCCTGATAAAGTGGTCGCCCTTGGCGCGGCGATTCAAGCCGATATTCTCGCCGGCAACAAACCGGATTCCGAGCTATTGTTATTGGACGTTATTCCGCTTTCCCTTGGCATCGAAACCATGGGCGGTTTAGTGGAAAAAATCATTCCGCGCAACACCACCATTCCTGTCGCACGTGCGCAAGAATTCACCACCTTCAAAGACGGACAAACCGCAATGTCGGTGCATATCGTACAAGGCGAACGGGAACTGGTTAACGATTGCCGCTCTCTCGCCCGCTTCACGCTGCGCGGCATTCCACCGATGGCGGCGGGTGCTGCACATATTCGCGTCACCTACCAAGTAGATGCCGACGGGTTACTCAGCGTCACCGCCATGGAAAAAACCACCGGCGTGCACTCCTCAATTCAGGTGAAGCCGTCTTACGGTTTAACGGATGATGAAATTGCCAACATGCTGAAAGCCTCCATGGAAAATGCCAAAGAGGATATTCAAGCGCGTTTATTGGCAGAACAACGCGTAGAGGCGGAACGTGTACTGGAAAGTGTGCGCTCTGCTCTGGCGCAGGATTATGATTTATTAGATGACGACGAATTAAGTGCGGTCAAAAATGCGATTATTTCGTTGGAACAATTAAAACAGCAGGATGATTCCCTTGCCATCAAACAAGGCATCAAAGCGCTGGATTTAGCAACGCAGGAATTTGCTGCCCGTCGTATGGATAAATCCATTCGCACCGCGTTAGCAGGCCACTCCGTTGATGATATTGTAGGAAAGTAAGGATGTTAAAATGCCAAAAGTGATTTTTTTGCCCAATGAAGAATTTTGCCCGGAAGGCATGGTAGTTGATGCGGCAGCCGGCGACAATTTGCTTGAAGTGGCCCACAATGCCGGCGTAGAAATTCACCACGCTTGCGATGGCTCTTGCGCTTGCACCACATGCCATGTGGTAGTGCGTGAAGGCGGCGATTCTTTAAATGAACCAAGCGATCAAGAAGAAGATATGTTAGATAAAGCCTGGGGCTTAGAAATGGATAGCCGACTGTCTTGCCAATGTATTATTGGTGATGAAGACTTAGTCGTCGAAATCCCGAAATACAATATTAACCACGCAAATGAGGCGGCGCACTAATGAAATGGACGGACGCCCAATGCATTGCCGAAGCCTTGTATGACAACCATCCGGATCTTGATCCGAAAACCGTGCGTTTTACCGATTTGCACCGCTGGATTTGTGAGCTAGACGGTTTTGACGATGATCCGCAAAAATCAAACGAAACAATTTTAGAAGCGATTTTGCTGAAATGGTTGGAAGAGTACGAGTAGAAATTCTCTCAGAAAAACAACCGCACTTTCATCGCAAACTTTAACCCAAACTTTAACCGTAGGGGACAGGCTTTATGCCTGTCCTATTCGTATCATCAGATTGTCGGATAGACATAAAGTCTGTCCCTACAATGTGGAATGATGCTTACTTCACCTGCATTCCCGCTTTCACGCCGGCATCAGCAGACAACAGGAATAAATCGGCACCGCCGGTGCCCGCACTTAAAATCATGCCTTCGGACACACCAAATTTCATTTTGCGTGGTGCAAGGTTTGCCACCATAATCACAAAGCGTCCTTCCAGCTCTTCCGGCTTATCGTAAGCCGCCTTGATACCGGAGAAAACTTGGCGTTTGTGATCGCCCAAATCTAGTTCAAAGCGCAATAATTTATTGGATTCCGGCACGGCTTCGCATTTCAACACTTTCGCCACACGCATATCAAGCTTCGCAAAATCATCAATCGTGATGATCTCTGCAATTGGCTCGATAGCTCCTGCAGATTCATTGGCATTTTGAACCGCACTTTTCGCGACAGGCGTAGCGTTCGCTTGTGCGTTTTCCGCTTTAGATGCCTCAATCATCGCTTCAATTTGCTTACCCTCTAAACGGGAGAACAAGGCTTTAAATGGTGCTATTTGATGATTTAACAATGGTTGCGCTAAATTTGCCCAGGTTAACTCCGCCTGCAAGAAGGCTTCTGCACGTTCCGCCAGTTTCGGCAACACCGGTTTCAAATAGCCCATAAGCACACGGAATAATTGAATCCCCATGGAACATACCGCTTGCAACTCCGCGTCTTTGCCCTCTTCTTTCGCAATTACCCAAGGGGCTTTATCGTCGATATATTTGTTGGCTTTATCGGTTAATGCCATGATTTCACGAATGGCTTTGCCAAATTCGCGATTTTCGTAATACGTGGCGATTTGCTCAGATTGCGCAATAAATTCATCAAATAAAGCCTGATCATCTAATGTTGCCGCTAACTTGCCATCAAAACGTTTTTGGATAAAACCGGCGTTACGGGAAGCCAAATTCACTAATTTATTCACCAAATCCGTATTCACACGCTGAACGAAATCTTCTAAGTTCAAATCCAAATCATCAATGCGGTTACTTAATTTCGCCGCGTAGTAATAACGCAAGCATTCCGGATCCAAGTGTTTCAAATAGGTCGCAGCTTGAATGAATGTACCGCGGGATTTTGACATTTTCTCGCCGTTCACCGTCACATAGCCGTGCACAAAAATATTGCTCGGTTTACGGAAACCGGCACCCTCTAACATGGCAGGCCAGAACAGGCTGTGGAAATACATGATGTCTTTGCCGATAAAGTGATAAAGCTCGGCATTGCTGTCTTTGCGCCAGAAACTGTCGAAATCAATGTGGCTCTCACGTTTACACAGATTTTTGAAAGATGCCATGTAACCGATAGGCGCATCTAGCCAAACATAGAAATATTTGCCTTCTGCATTCGGAATTTGGAAACCAAAATATGGCGCGTCGCGGGAAATATCCCATTGTTGAAGACCTGCTTCAAACCATTCCTGCATTTTATTCACCACTTCCGACTGCAAAGATCCGGAACCTAACCAGTTTTTCAACATGGCCTCAAAACTTGGCAAA
The DNA here is from genome assembly GCF_057314075.1 of Aggregatibacter sp. Taxonomy (NCBI): domain Bacteria; kingdom Pseudomonadati; phylum Pseudomonadota; class Gammaproteobacteria; order Pasteurellales; family Pasteurellaceae; genus Aggregatibacter; species Aggregatibacter sp. Next base: position 199,837 of record NZ_DBHLAR010000005.1, read on the forward strand.
TCAAAGAAGAAGTGCTCGGAATCTTTCATGACCGGCGTCGCACCGGATACCACGGAGCGTGGATTGATGAGTTCTGTCGGGCTGTAAGTTGCCGCGCACACTTCGCAGTTGTCGCCATATTGATCCGGCGATTTACATTTCGGGCAGGTGCCTTTCACAAAACGATCAGGCAAGAACATCCCTTTTTCCGGATCATAGAGTTGGGAAATCGTGCGGCTTTTAATAAAACCATTGGCTTTTAGTTTGTTGTAAATGGCTTCTGATAATTCACGATTTTCTTCGCTATGGGTGGAATGATAGTTATCAAAACTGATATTAAAACCGGCAAAATCCGCCATATGTTTGTGGCGTACATCGTCAATAAGTTGTTCCGGCGTAATGCCCATTTGGTCGGCTTTTAACATGATCGGCGTACCGTGTGCGTCATCGGCGCATACAAAATAAATTTCATTGCCACGCATCCGTTGAAAACGCACCCAAATGTCCGCCTGAATATGTTCCAACATATGACCTAAATGAATAGGACCATTTGCATAAGGTAAGGCACAAGTGACTAAAATTTTACGCTTGGAATTCGACATAATATTGACCTTCAGAATCCTTAAAAATACAGAAAAAAATTGGCGTTTATGTTACCTTATTGAGGGTATTTTTTCTAGTTTAATCATGATTTAGACATTTTTAACTTAACAGATAAAGGCGCTCATGATTAAATAGCGCCCGACGAATTTATGACATAAAAAAGGAAGCATTATGGCGACATTATTTTCCGACAATTTAACGGAACAGCAAAAGGAACACCTTGTTCATCTATTTAAACACTTTCAACATCCTACTCTGCAAAAAGATCTTGTTTCACTCAACACCTTGAAAAAAGTCGAAAAAGGCGGAAATACGCTACGCGTCGAATTGTCCATGCCTTTCGCTTGGAACACGGCGTTTGCCGAATTAAAAAATGCCTTAACCGAACCGTTAAAAGCGGCGGCAGACGTAGAAAATGTCAAATGGCAGCTTAACTACCAAATCGCCACCCTTAAACGCGCCAACAACCATCCTGCAGTGAAAGGCGTAAAAAATATTATTGCGGTGAGCTCCGGTAAAGGTGGCGTGGGTAAATCCACTGTTTCCGTTAACCTTGCCATTGCATTACAACAACAAGGTGCGCGCGTAGGGATTTTAGATGCAGATATTTACGGTCCTTCCATTCCACACATGCTCGGTGCACCGCATCAACGACCAACCTCACCGGATAACCAACACATCACGCCAATCGAAGCACACGGCTTGTATGCTAACTCTATCGGTTTCCTCATGGATGAAGACAACGCCACCATTTGGCGTGGTCCAATGGCAAGCAGCGCATTAAGCCAACTCTTACAAGAAACCCTATGGACTGACTTGGATTATCTTGTGATCGATATGCCTCCGGGCACCGGTGATATTCAACTTACCCTGTCCCAACAAATTCCGGTAACCGGCGCTATTGTCGTGACAACGCCTCAAGACATCGCTTTGTTGGATGCAGTAAAAGGTATTGCCATGTTTGAACGGGTTTCCGTGCCGGTATTAGGCATTGTAGAAAATATGTCCATGCACATTTGCAGCAATTGTGGTCATCAAGAAGCCATTTTCGGCACCGGCGGTGCAGAACGCATTGCGGATAAATACAATATTAAAGTATTAGGACAACAACCGTTACACATCCGTCTTCGTCAAGATTTGGATCGCGGTGAACCGACGGTTATCGCTGCACCTGAAGATGACATTGCAAAATCCTTCATGCAGTTGGCCGAAAAAGTGGCAAGCGAACTTTACTGGCAAGGGTCTGTGATTCCGGGAGAAATTATGTTCCGCGAAGTAAAGTAACTACATTGCATTAAATTATCTTATCTAAAACAGAAGTGCGGTAAATTTCCGAGGTGTTTTGAAATATCTGAAAAATCCACCGCACTTTTTTTGTTTATAGCCACAAAAAAGCCACTTTGCTTTGACAAAATGGCTTTTTATTTAAAGTGCCAGCTTAATAATCGCAAATCTCGTCATTAACGAAGAAATAAGCAATCTCACGTGCTGCGCTTTCCGGGCTATCGGAACCGTGCACGGAGTTTTCCCGTTGGTTTAAGGCAAAATCACGACGAATTGTGCCTTCTGCCGCCGTTTCAGGATTGGTCGTTCCCATTAACGTGCGGTAGTCTTGCACGGCATTTTCTTTTTCTAACACGCTCACGAATACCGGTGCCGAAGTCATGTATTCCACTAATGGCTCAAAAAAAGGTTTGCCTTGGTGTTCGGCGTAAAAGCCTTCTGCTTGCTCTTGAGTAAAATGTACCATTTTAGCGGCAATCACTTTAAAACCTTGTTGCTCAAAGCGTGCCAAAATCGCGCCGATTAAATGACGCTTTACGGCATCTGGTTTAATAATAGATAACGTTCGTTGTAAGCTCATTTCACATCCTCTTACTGTTGTTTTGCTTTAGCTAATAATAAATTGGCAAGGGTTTGCACACCGATACCGGTCGCACCGGTCGCCCATAAGTCGCTTGGGGTTTTACGATAAGTGGCGGAACAATCAATGTGTAACCAATGTTGTTGATAATTTTTGACGAAATAAGATAAAAACGCTGTTGCGGTGCTCGCACCTGCGCCCACCGGAACTGTGCCGGTATTGGCAATGTCAGCGAACGCTGTTTTAATTTGTCCGCGATGTAATTCCGCGAAAGGCAAGCGCCAAAATGGCTCTTGTTCTTGCTCAGCAGAACGGAATAAATCGGCGACTAACTGATCATCCATGGATAACACACTGTGATAATCATTGCCCACCGCCACTTTTGCCGCACCGGTTAACGTAGCACAATCCACGATAAATTGAGGTTGTTGCGCATCCGCATCAATTAAGCCATCAGCCAATACCAAGCGCCCTTCGGCATCGGTATTAAGAATTTCGACACTCACGCCATTACGATATTGAATGATATCGCCCAATTTGAAGGCACGACTACTCACCAAGTTTTCTGCGCAGCAAAGGAATAATTTAACCCGTTGATTTAAACCACGCAAAATCGCCAAGCCTAACGCCCCCGTCAATAACGCGGCGCCGCCCATATCCGTACGCATGGTGCTCATACCATCACTCGGTTTAATGCTGTAGCCACCACTGTCAAAGGTAATGCCTTTGCCCACCAAACAGGCCAACACTGGGGCTTCCGGATTGCCTGTCGGGTTGAAATCCAACTGCAACATGGCCGGCAGATTTTGCGATCCTTTCCCCACCTGCCATAAACCGTGGTAACCACGTTCTAGCAATGCTTCACGAGAAACGATGGAAAAACTGACCGCACTTTGCTTCGCAGCTTGCTCTGCCGTCTGCCCGATAAACTTCGCCGCGCGTTGGGCAAGCTCTTCCGGCGTTAAAATGGCTGCCGGCAAATTAATGATTTCCCGCACGAAATCGCCGCATTGAATGCGATAATTTAGCTCTCGTTGTTGCTCGGAAGATAGCGTCGGAAACTGGAGTTTAAACTGCTTTTTCGCATTGTAAAAACCTTGATAAAACGCCCAACAACTTTCCAATTGCCAGCCTTCCCCGCTTAACGCAACATCAGAAATCCCCTGATTTTGTAACTTCCGCGCGGCTTTTTGTATAGAAGTGCGGTCAGAAAAATCGGTTAAATGAAGAGTCGCTTTATCTTCATTAAAACTGATGAGTGCCTTTTCACCCCAAACTGCCGAAGCCGGTTGGTTTGAAAGCAAAACCTGCATAGACATAATTTCTCCTTCAATATTGAGAATAACGGCTTGTAATATATCAGTTTTATTGGGTTTTCTCATCATGAATCCAATAAAAAAGCGCTTCCTACGGGCATCTGCGTTAAAAAACTTTCTTGCCACCAACAAAAACGGTATAATCCGCACCGACTTTTTGTATGAGATTCCGCCCAAAGTAGCCGGCGGAAAAACCGATTAATTATTTTAGAGGATCAAATGGCAAAAGAAGATTCCATTGAAATGCAAGGCACTATCTTAGAAACCTTGCCAAACACCATGTTTCGCGTTGAGTTGGAAAACGGCCACGTGGTAATTGCACACATTTCCGGCAAAATGCGTAAAAACTACATTCGTATTTTAACCGGCGACAAAGTGACCGTAGAAATGACACCATACGATTTAAGTAAAGGCCGCATCGTATTCCGTAGCCGTTAATTTCGCTTTATGACATAAACAAAAACACCGGATAATCTCCGGTGTTTTTGTTTTTCGCATCAAGCTTTTCTTACCCGTTTCAAGAGCAGGCGCTGAAGCCACATACCTAACAAATGCAACAGGAAAAAGGTCGCACTTAAGACATATAATGGCATATCACCAAAGACGCTGTAAGGGGTTTTACCTTGTGTCGGCGCAATACGATGCGTCAACACCGTTTCCACAAATTGCGGGGCTTGCGCCACAATGTTGCCTTGGGCATCAATAAATGCCGTCACGCCTGTATTTGTTGCGCGAATCACCGGTTTCCCGAGTTCCAACGCACGCATTTGTGCCATTTGTAAATGTTGCCACGGGCCAATGGAATTACCAAACCAAGCATCATTAGAAACTGTGAGAATAAAATCACTGTTTGCCGTGAGATTTTTCTGTAATTGCGCACCGAGAATAATTTCATAACAAATTGCCGCGGTAAAATTCAGGTTCTTTGCCAGCAAGGCTTGCTGCACAGGGGCGCCACTTTCGAAAGCCGACATGGGTAAATTAAACACAGAACCGAGCGGGCGCAAAATACTTTCTAACGGAACATATTCACCAAACGGTACCAAATGATGTTTGTTATAACGGTTTGCCGTTTGCATCTGATAAGGTGCCATTTGATTCCCGACCACCACAATAGAATTAAATAATTTGCCAAGGGTTTCATCTTGATAAATCGTGCCGACCATCACTTCCGTACTAGTTTTTTCCGCCAAAGATTGCAACATTTGGAAAAACGGTTGAATACTGTTTTCATAGGTTGGAAATGCGGCTTCCGGCAAAATAATCAAATCCGTTTTTCCCAAATTATCGCCAATTAATCGCCCATAATTTTCCATGGTTTGATACAGATAATTCGGATCCCATTTCAAATTTTGTTCGATATTGCCTTGCACTAAAGAAACATTCAGCGCCTTTTCAGGGTTTTCTTTTACATAATTAATCTTTGATGTGTAACTTGCCGTCCCACCAATAGCCACTAAAATAAGACTATTTGCCAAAACAACATTCCATTTTTTCGGTGAATTCCATAACGCAGAAACGATGTTAAAAGCGACCGCACTTAAGAACATAGCCAAGAAGGTTAAACCGGTAACACCCCAAATCGGTGCAATCCCCGCAAACGGACTATCAATTTGCGTATAACCGAATTGCAACCAAGGAAAGCCGGTGAAAACCCAACCGCGCAAAAATTCAGTTAACGTCCATAATACAGGATACATCACTGCTCGTTGCACCTGTAAGCGGCGCACCAAATACGCAAATAAGAGCGGATACAACGACAAATATGCGGCTAACAGCACCACCAAGAAATAACTCACTGCTAAAGGGGCATCTCCAAATTGATGGATACTGACATGCAGCCAGTTCACCCCAAAAGTAAAGAAGCTCAAGCCCCATAAAAAAGCAGATAAAAGTGCGGTGGATTTTTGTGGTGTTTTGATAACCCAAATCAAACCGAACAAAGACGCATAGGACAAGGCCCAGTAATGAAAAGGCGCAAAAGCAAATACACCGATGGCACCTGAAATAAGCGCAATAAGGTAAGTGAGATATTTCTTCATCATAAAATAGTGAAGCAGGCAAAATGCCTGCTTTTTATCCTTTCAATATGTTGGTATGCCATTTCGCTCTTTGTAAAGAACGGGCTGATTGGCTGCTTACAAACGGAGAAAACTACTCCGCTAGGTTCTCGACATTCTCCATTTCCGGCAAATATTCGTCCGGTACGGTAACGCGAAGTTGAATAATGCGACGACTGTCTGCAGAAGTTACTTTAAAATGCAGATTTTCCAGCGTAATTTCTTCACCACGTTTTGGTAAATAACCGAATGCCTGCATAATCAAGCCACCAACGGTATCCACTTCTTCGTCATTAAATTGGGTGTTAAATTGTTGATTAAAATCTTCAATGTCCGTTAAGGCACGCACCGCGTAAGCATGGCGGGAAAGTTGGCGAATATCAGCCACATCCTCTTCATCAAATTCGTCTTCAATGTCTCCGACGATTTGCTCCAACACATCTTCAATGGTCACCAAACCTGACACCGCACCAAATTCATCCACTACAATCGCCATATGGAAACGTTCGGAACGGAAATCTTTTAGCATTCTGTCCACACGTTTACTTTCCGGTACGATCATGGTCGGGCGGATCATATGCAACAAATTAAATTCCTCGGCATTAGCACGCAGGTATTTCAGCAAATCTTTGGCATGTAAAATTCCTACGATATTGTCGCGATCATCCGCATCGGCAATTACCGGGAAACGGGAGTGGGCAGATTCAATGATGGTGTCCAAACAAGAATCTAAATCCTGATCGGTTTCAATGAAAACGATTTGAGAACGCGGAATCATAATATCGCGTACGCGTAACTCGGCGATTTCCATCACGCCTTCAATCATTTCTCGGGTATTTTGATCAATGAGATCATTTTGTTCAGAATCTCGGATCACTTCCACTAACTCATCGCGATTTTTAAGTTCGCCTTGAAAGAAACGTCCGAAAAGGGATTGGAAAAAAGATTTTTTAGTAACTTCAGATTGGTTGGTCGAGTGTTCTTCGTTCATAAAAATTAAAAAAGTTGCCGTCGGATTGACAGGAGAGAAAGTACCATATTTGCCATGAAAGCGCAAAAGGAAGAACGAAAGTGCGGTCTGTTTTTCTCTTAAATTTTGTGGCATATCACAAAATAGGCAATCATCAACACAGGCGCGTTAATCGCTTAAACTACGGCTATAAGAGACAAACGACAGAAAGAAAAAATGCGGCAAATGTTAGCCGCACTTTTAGTTTAATCATTTCCTTTAAAGCGATATTCCGTCCATTGGTAATATGCTTCAGCGGCTTTCACAATGCCGCCATAATTTTGCCATTCGGGATGGTTTGGCGTGTCGGGAAGACATTGGGTTTCCAACGCAACGCCACTGTAATCGGCGTATTGTGCACCATGTCGAGTAGGTGTGCCGGAGAGGTAATTGCCGGTGTAAACCTGTAATGCTGCTTGTGAAGTCAATACTTCCAAATGCAAATCGTCATTTGGTGAACTCAGTAAAACACAAGGTTTTTGCCAGGCTTTGTTGACGATAAAAGAATGATCGTAGCCTTTGGTGGCAAGCTGTTCGCCTTGCATAAAATCCTGTTGAATCGGCTTGGCAACACGAAAATCAAAACTGGTGCCGACAACGTGTTTTAACGGTGAGTTTGGTATGCCTTCGCTATCTACCGGCAAATAGAAATCCGCATTCAGACGCAAGCGGTGATGACGAACATCTGTCCCCTGCTCAGCGTTTTCTAAATTGAAATAAGCGTGGTTAGTTAAATTCAATGCCGTATCCTGATCGCTTTTCCCTGCATACTCAATTTTGACTGAATTTTCTTCCGTTAAGGTGTAAGTGACTGTCACATCCACATTGCCGGGAAAGCCTTGATCGCCATCGGCAGAATGCAAGGAAAAACACACGAAATTTTCACCGCACTTTCCTAATGCCCAACGGCGTTTATCAAAGCCGTTGACGCCGCCGTGAAGTTGATGTTTTCCTTGGTTGGCGGTTAAGGTCACAATTTTATCATTAAGTGGAAATTGCGCGTTGGCAATGCGGTTGGCATAACGCCCCACACTCGTCCCCAAATAGGCTTGTTGAACCGGATACGCTTCCAACTTGCAACCCAGCAAGACTTCACGCAATTCTCCATTGACCGGCACGCGACAAGACGTCCACGTTGCGCCCCAATCGGTAAATTGCACACGCATTCCCTGTGCATTTTGCAACGTGAAAAGCTGAAACGGCAAGCCGTCCGACGCAGTGCCTTGGGCGTGTTGTTCTAGCATACACGCACTCCTTGAGAAGCCGTGCAAACATAGAAGTCTTCTTTCAAGCCTGTTTGTTTTTCATAATTGTCTGCCACGATTTTGCGTACGGCTTCTACTTTATCGAGTGGCGCAAGAGCAACGATACAACCGCCGAAACCACCTCCGGTCATGCGTGCACCGCCCTGTTTACCAATGACTAACTGTGCCAATTCCACTAAATAATCAATCTGTGGCACGGTGATTTCAAAATCGTCGCGCATGGAATCATGCGACTGCCTCATTAATTCGCCAAGACGGGTTAAGTCATTATGTTTCAAGGCATCTACCGCATCTAACACCCGTTGATTTTCCGTGACCACATGGCGGGCGCGTTTTGCGACCAGCGGATCAAGTGCGGTCAATTCTGCTTCTTTTTCTTTAAATTGTGTCACAGACACATCTCGCAAGGCTTTCACGCCGAAAAACGCCGCTGCACGTTCACATTGCTGACGGCGGGTGTTGTATTCACCTGTGACCAAATCATGCGGCACGTTAGAATTCACGATAATCACCGCCACATCCTGCGGCACGGGCGTTGGTTGGGTCTCAAGGCTACGGCAGTCAATCATCAATAAATGATCTTGTTGTCCGAGTGCAGAAATCAACTGATCCATATTGCCACAGTTAGCACCAACAAATTTGTTTTCCGCTTTTTGTCCGATAAGCGCAATATCTGTATGGCTTAAAGGCAAATCGCTCAGCTGCTGACAAAATTTTCCCGTTGCCACTTCCAACGCCGCAGAAGAACTTAAGCCCGAAGAATGCGGCACGTTGCCGGAAATCACCAAATCCGCGCCTTGTTTAAAATCAGGGCAACGTTCCTGAATGAATTTCACCACGCCACGCACATAGTTCGCCCATTTTTGTTCACTTTGTGGGATGTCTTTATCTAGCGAAAACTCATCAGACAAATCCAAATCAGCGGCATACACATTCCAAATATGATCACTGCGTTTCGCGCCGGCAATCGCCGTACCATAGTTAATGGCGCATGGCATCACAAAGCCATCGTTGTAGTCGGTATGTTCGCCGATGATATTAACGCGACCGGGCGCATACACGGTCAACTCAGGTTGTTTGTTATATTTTTGGGTGAAAATGTGTTGGGATTTTTGGATTGGGGTCATGTTATTTCCTTTCTCTTTATCATATCTCTCAAACCACTCCCCTCTTTTATAAAGAGGGGCAGGGGGAGATTTAATTGTGATATTTAAATTTCGTATGAGGTTGGTATAGCTTCTGCCAAATCTCCCCTAACCCCTCTTTGCTAAAGAGGGGAATTGGGCGCATTATTTCAGTTTATAGTGAATTTCACTCAACGCACGCAGTCTTTCTGCTGCTTGTTCTGCCGTTAAATCACGTTGGCTCTCGCCAAGCATTTCGTAACCCACCATAAACTTACGCACGGTAGCGGAGCGTAAAAGCGGCGGGTAAAAATGAGCATGCAATTGCCAATGGTTGTTTTCTTCGCCGTTAAACGGTGCGGTGTGGAAACCCATGGAATACGGGAAAGAGGTTTCAAATAAGTTGTCGTATTTGGTCGTGAGTTTTTTCAATATCACGGCTAAATCTTTCGCTTGCGCGTCAGTTAATTCCGTTAAGCGTTTAACCTGTGCTTTTGGCAACAACAAGGTTTCAAACGGCCAAACTGCCCAATACGGTACCACGGCAACCCAATGTTCTGTCTCCACGACGATACGTTCTTTGCGTGCCAGTTCTTGTTGGACGTAATCCACTAACAGCACGGAACCGTATTTTTCATAGTATTCCCGTTGTGCTTTATCTTCTCTCGCCACTTCATTCGGTAAAAAGCTATTTGCCCAAATTTGTCCGTGTGGATGTGGGTTAGAACAGCCCATCGCTGCGCCTTTATTTTCAAAGATTTGTACCCATTGGTATTTTTGACCAAGCTCACGGAGTTGTTCTTGCCAGACTTTAATGACTTCTTCGATCTCAAGTGCGGTCAATAATGGCAACGTTTTACTGTGGTCGGGTGAAAAACAAATCACGCGACTTTCCCCGCGCGCTTGCGAGCTTTGGAATAACGGATTGTCATTATGTTGCGGTGCAGGCGTGTCTTCTAACAGCGCGGAGAAGTCGTTTTTAAACACATAAGGTTTGTGATAATCGGGATTCGGCTCACCGGTAATGCGTTTATTGCGTGGACAAAGGTAACAATTCGGGTCATGGCTTGGCTTTTGTTCTTCATTGACTTTCTCTTGTTGCCCTTGCCATGGACGTTTAGCGCGATGAGGAGAAACTAAAACCCATTGGTCGGTTAAGGGGTTATATCTGCGATGCGGGTGATCGGTAGGTTCAAAAACAGTTGTCATAATACGCCTCTATATCTGCTTCTATGCATGTCTTCTTTATTTATGAAAACGATTACAAAAATATGACATAAAATAGCATATTTCACAAATTAAACTGTTATCAAGATCACAAAAATGCATTTCTTTTTATTTAAGCAATAAGGCTATTAGAAAAACTGTGACAGAGACGACACTTTTAAAAGTAAACGTTTCCAAAAAATCTTTTTTCTGATTATGATTTCCGTTGTTTTCATTTTTATCTAGAAAGGGGTCTGCATGGTTACGATTCGTGATGTGGCAAAACAAGCCGGTGTTTCTGTCGCAACGGTCTCTAGGGTATTAAATAACCATCCTTGTGCAAAAGAACACACCCGTGCCGCTGTACTGAATGCGATTGAGCAATTAGGCTACCGTCCGAATGCCAATGCGCAAGCGTTGGCTTCGCAGAGTTCGGATACATTAGGGGTTGTGGTGACCGATGTAACGGATGCTTTTTTTGCGATTTTAGTAAAAGCGGTCGATCACGTTGCCATGGAACATGGCAAAAATATTTTGATTGGTATGGGCTACCACCAAGCGGAGAAAGAAAAAGAGGCCATTGATACCCTGCTGCGTAAACGTTGTCATTGTTTGGTCGTGCATTCCAAGGCGCTAGATGATCAAACATTAGCAGATTATTTAGAAAGCGTACCGGGCATGGTCATTATCAACCGTTGCATTAAAGGCTATGAATCCCGCTGTGTCGGATTGGATAACCAAAAAGGCACCTATATCGCGACTAATACGCTGATTAACGCAGGGCATCGCCATATCGGTTATATTGGTTCGAACCATAGAATTAATGACGAAGCAGAGCGTAAACAAGGTTATTTGAATGCGCTTACAGAACAGGGGCTCCCCATTGTTGAAAATGCCATCGTGCATAGCACACCGGATTTTGAGGGCGGGGAGGAAGCTATGATTAACTTATTGAGTTATAACGATAATTTAACAGCAGTGGTGGCCTACAACGATTCTATGGCAGCAGGTGCGCTATCCGTCCTCAATGAAAACAATATTAACGTGCCGAAACAATTCTCTATTATTGGTTTTGACGATATGCCTATCGCTCGTTATTTAGTGCCGAAACTTACAACCATTCGTTATCCCATTGATCTTATGGCGAATTATGCTGCAAAACTGGCATTAAGCTTAGTGGATAAAACCTTATCTATGCCCATTAATCCGCAATTTAATCCAACATTAGTAAAGCGTTTCTCGGTAACAAATAGAGAGGCAAGGGAAAAATAGAATTAGAACTGCATTATTTTTAAGCGAAAGATGTAATCGTTTTCATAAATGTGAATATGATCACATTCTTTCCACAAAAAACAAGGTATCCTTACCGCCAATTACCCGAGTAGCGATTGCAGTGTAAAAAGGTAAGATGATTGATAATAATGCTTTAATGAATTATCACTGAAACAAAGCCCTCTTATTATTTATACCCACAATGAATGGAGAACATGCATTATGAAAAAAACCGTATTAAGTGCAGTTGCTTTAGCAGTAGCTTTTGGTGCCGGCATCAGTGCAGCACAAGCAGAAACCCGTATCGGTGTAACTATTTATAAATATGATGACAACTTCATGTCTTTAATGCGCAAAGAAATTCAAAAAGACGCAGATCAATTAAAAGACGTGAAATTATTAATGAATGACTCTCAAAACGCACAGTCAATTCAAAACGACCAAGTTGACGTCTTACTGTCCAAAGGTGTAAAAGCATTAGCCATCAACTTAGTTGACCCATCTGCGGCACCAACCATTATTGGTAAAGCAAAACCGGACAATATTCCTGTTGTATTCTTCAATAAAGACCCGGGTGCAAAAGCGATTGCTTCTTATGATAACGCTTACTTTGTTGGTACTGATCCAAAAGAATCAGGCATTATCCAAGGTGACTTAATTGCTAAACAATGGAAAGCTATGCCGGCATTAGACTTAAACAAAGACGGTAAAATCCAATACGTTTTATTGAAAGGCGAACCAGGCCACCCAGATGCGGAAGCTCGTACTAAATATGTAATTGAGCAATTAAATGCGCAAGGTATCCAAACTGAACAACTCTTCATTGATACCGGTATGTGGGATGCGGCATTGGCGAAAGATAAAGTGGATGCCTGGTTGTCCAGCTCTAAAGCAAATGACATTGAAGTGATCATTTCTAACAACGACGGTATGGCATTAGGCGCATTAGAAGCGACTAAAGCACATGGTAAAAAACTACCAATCTTCGGTGTTGACGCACTACCTGAAGCATTACAACTGATCAAGAAAGGTGAGCTTGCCGGTACGGTGTTAAATGACGGTGTAAACCAAGGTAAAGCAGTTGTTGAGTTATCGAATAACTTAGCGAACGGCAAACCGGCAACCGAAGGCACAAAATGGGAACTTAAAGATCGTGTGGTACGTGTTCCTTATGTGGGCGTAGATAAAGATAACTTATCTGAATTCTTAAAATAAATTTGTTTTATTAATGTAAGGGGAAGCGTAGGACAACACTTATGTCCCTTCCCCTTTATTTATGAGGTTGGATATGACAGAACAAATTCACAGTCAAAGCGGAAGCCAAAATGGCGAAGTTCTGCTTACCATGACTAATGTCAGCAAGTCCTTTCCGGGCGTAAAAGCCTTAGATCACGCAAACTTAAGCGTCCGTTCGCATTCTGTACACGCATTGATGGGGGAAAACGGTGCGGGTAAATCCACGTTGTTAAAATGCTTGTTCGGCATTTACGCTAAAGACGAAGGTGAAATCTTGTTTTTAGGCAAACCCGTGAATTTTAAAACCTCAAAAGAAGCTTTAGAAAACGGCATTTCCATGGTGCACCAAGAACTTAACCTTGTGCGTCAAACCAGCGTTATGGATAACCTATGGTTAGGTCGTTACCCGCTGAAAGGGCCTTTTGTGGATCACGCGAAAATGTACCGTGATACCAAAGCGATTTTTGATGAATTGGACATTGATGTTGATCCAAGGGAAAAAGTCGCCAAACTCTCCGTTTCACAAATGCAGATGATCGAAATTGCGAAAGCGTTTTCTTACAACGCAAAAATTGTGATTATGGATGAACCGACATCCTCACTTTCTGAAAAAGAAGTAGAACATCTGTTTAAAATTATTCAAAAATTAAAAGATCGCGGCTGCGGTATTATTTACATTTCTCACAAAATGGACGAAATCTTCAAAATTTGTGATGAAATCACCATTTTACGCGATGGCAAATGGATTAACACCATTCCGGTAAAAGGCACAACCATGGATCAAATTGTGTCCATGATGGTAGGCCGTGAACTGACTCAACGTTTCCCGGAAAAAACTAACGTTCCAAAAGAAATCACCTTAGAAGTGGAAAACCTGACAGCGTTAAACCAACCTTCTATTCAAAATGTGTCTTTCAATTTACGTAAAGGCGAAATTTTAGGGATTGCCGGCCTTGTCGGTGCGAAACGTACGGATATCGTGGAAGCCATTTTTGGTGTGCGTGAACTGAAAAGCGGCACGATTAAACTCAACGGAAAAACAGTAAAAAATCACACCGCACTTGAGGCAATCAATAATGGTTTTGCGCTCGTGACCGAAGAACGTCGTTCAACGGGGATTTACTCTAACTTAAGCATTGAGTTCAACTCGTTGATTTCCAACATGAAATCTTATTTAACCCCTTGGAAACTGCTCAGTAACAAGAAAATGAACAGTGATACGCAATGGGTCATTGATTCCATGAATGTGAAGACACCATCACACAAAACAACGATTGGCTCACTTTCCGGTGGTAACCAACAAAAAGTCATTATCGGTCGTTGGTTATTAACCCAACCGGAGATTCTGATGTTAGACGAACCAACCCGTGGGATTGATATCGGTGCAAAATTTGAAATTTACCAATTAATTCAGGAACTGGCGAAAAAGGATAAAGGTATCATCATGATTTCTTCCGAAATGCCTGAACTCCTTGGGGTAACCGACCGTATTCTCGTGATGAGTAATGGCAAAGTTGCCGGTATCGTTGAAACGGCAAAAACCTCTCAAGAAGAAATTTTGCAACTTGCCGCAAAATATTTATAAATTACAAAGGAACAAATTATGAGTGCCTTAGAAAAAAATAAATCATTCGATTTCTTAAAGCAAAATGCGATTTATTTTGTGTTGTTGATTTTACTTGGCATCATCATCGCACAAGATCCGACATTTCTTAACTTGGTTAACTTCAGTAACATTCTGACCCAATCCTCCGTGCGTCTCATTATCGCGCTTGGGGTTGCCGGTTTATTGGTCACACAAGGTACCGACTTATCCGCCGGTCGTCAGGTTGGTCTCGCTGCGGTTATCTCCGCAACCCTGTTGCAATCCATGGAAAACATGAACCGCGTATTCCCTGACCTTGGTGAAATTCCAATTCCGGTGGTTATCCTTGCTGTTTGTGCTGTGGGTGCAGTCATCGGTTTAGTAAATGGTTTGGTGATCGCTTACTTAAACGTAACCCCGTTTATCGCGACAATGGGTACCATGATTATCGTTTACGGTTTCAATTCCCTTTATTACGATGCCGTAGGCGGCTCCCCGATTGCCGGTTTCAGCGAAAATTTCTCCACCTTTGCGCAAGGTTTTATTCGCTTAGGTTCATTTAAGCTCTCCTACATCACCATTTATGCGGCCATTTGTGCTTTCGGTGTGTGGGTGATGTGGAACAAAACACGCTTTGGTAAAAACATTTTTGCTATCGGTGGTAACCCAGAAGCGGCCAAAGTCTCCGGTGTCAACGTGGCGCGCAACCTTGTTGTCATCTACATGATTGCCGGTATGTTCTACGCTTTCGGTGGTATGTTAGAGGCCGGTCGTATCGGTTCCGCCACCAATAACCTCGGTTTCATGTATGAATTGGATGCTATCGCAGCCTGCGTAGTAGGCGGTGTGTCTTTCGCCGGTGGCGTAGGGACGGTTATCGGTGTGATTACCGGGGTAATCATCTTCACCGTGATCAACTATGGTTTAACGTATATCGGTGTAAACCCTTACTGGCAATATATCATCAAAGGTAGCATTATCATCCTTGCAGTGGCTATCGACTCCTTGAAATACGCGAAGAAAAAATAATCTTCCCATTCATGAAACGTTAAAAACGCCATAAAAAACGACCGCACTTTACCAAAGTGCGGTCGTTATTTTTTGTATTTTAACTACATATCACCGAGCCACTGGCGTAATTTATTCACATCTAACTGCCATTCTTGCACCAAAATATCCACCCAATACGCAATATTCTCCTGCCAATTTTCTGCACAACCGTTCTGTGCTAATCCAGCAATTTTTTGCAAGCGTTTTAACCCCAACGACGCCAAAGCACCTTTTATTTTATGCGCTGTAGAAAGCAGTTCAGCTTGCTGTTCCGGCGCTTTCTCATACGCTTGGTAAGCCTGTTGCAATTCTATAACATAACCGCTCATAGCCTGTTCAAATAAAGTGAGATTATCCTGCACAAACTTCACACCCAGCATCTCAATTAACTCACCGAGCATTTTTGTGTCAAAATCTGTAGATTCCTGTAACGGTTTCTTTTCCATCACATCAAAATATTTGATCTCTTCACCAAAATAATCCAACAAACATTGATTTAATTCATCGAGCGATAACGGCTTATGAATAACATCATCCATACCTTGTTCCAAATAAGCCTCTTTCTTTTGCACCACATTCGCTGTCAACGCAATCAATGGCGGAAGGAAATCATAAGTGCCATTTTCATAGTTTTTACGCAAATGATGGGCAATATCAAAACCTGACATATCCGGTAACTGAATATCTAAGAAAATCAGATCGTAATAATTTTCTTCAAATTTTTGAATCGCTTCCGCTCCAGTCATGGCAACATCAATTTGGTAACCGAGTTTTTGCAACATGGATTTTGCGACAACAATATTCACTTCAATGTCTTCCACCAACAAAATACAGAGTTTTAACGGCACTTTATTGCTACTTTCTACCGGCGGTTGTGCTTCTTTGGCTTTAAAAGTCAGTAAGAAGGTTGCCCCCTTTCCTAATTCGCTACTTACCGTCAAATCGCCGTCCATTAACTGTGCAATAGTCTTAGAAATTGACAAGCCAATCCCACTACCCAGAGATTTGTAGTGATGAGAATCCACTTGATAATACAGTTCAAAGACTTTCTCTAAATCATCTTCCGCAATCCCAATACCGGTATCCGTCACACGAATGGCAAATTCATCTTCTGCCATTTGCTCAATAGATAAGGTCACGCTTCCCTTCGGAGTAAATTTCACCGCATTCGTAATCAAATTCCATAAAATTTGGCTTAATCGCACACCATCCAACATTAACCAATTCGGTAATGTCGGCGGACAAATTAAACGAAATTCTAAGTGTTTTTCTCCTGCAATAAGTACTGCAAAATTACTGATATCATTAAGCAACGCATATAAATCCGTTTCTTTACGATTTAACTCAATACGATGCGCATCGATTTTTTCTAAATCAAGAATGTCACTGAAAATATGAGAAAGGGAAACTGCGCTGCTGTTAATAGTCCTTAAATAACTGCTCTGGCGCGCTGTCGGCTGCTCTTCCAATAAAATACGGCTCAACCCAATAATGCCATTTAACGGCGTGCGTAATTCATGGCTAATCGTAGTCATTAATATGGTTTTATCTCGGCTAATTTTTTCCACTTTATCCAACGCGGCCGACAAGCGTTTTTCCGCCAAAAGACGCACTTCCACTTCATTTTGTAGTTTCTCCACCGAATGGGACAGCGCTTGACGAGAACGTTCTAATTTCTCTACCAATAACGTAAAGAAATAAATCACAAAAGGCGCAGAAATCATGCCGAATACAATAGAACGTAGAAGATCCTGCCAATAGATTGTGCCAACAAAAATTAGGCTTAATACCATTTGTGTACATAATGCCAAGATGGCCAAAATTAACACACCTAAAATAGAAAAACGGGTTTTCCCCAGGCGGACAACCCAATCCACATAGCGATGAGCAAAACTACCGAACTGTTTGATATTCTTCATAGGATTCCATGGAAACAGAGAAATAATAAATATTGTACCTTAACTGTACAAAGGATGCTGAGGCGTTTTAAAGACAAAAAAAGTGCGGTCGAAAAACACATTGAATTTCGACCGCACTTTTCAGAGAAATAACTCGACAAATTAACCGTTATAACGTTTAAACACGAGTGTGGCATTCGTGCCACCAAAACCGAAACTGTTAGACATCACGGTTTGTAAACCGGCATTTTCTTTTGTTTCAGTCACAATGTTGCAACCCACGACTTGTTCGTCCAAAGTTTCAATGTTAATGCTTGGGGCGATGAAATCGTTATCTAACATTAACAAGGTATAAATCGCCTCGTGCGCACCGGCAGCCCCTAAAGAGTGACCTGTCATGGATTTGGTAGAAGAAATTGCCGGGATTTTATCGCCAAATACGTTTTTAATCGCACCCAGCTCTTTCACATCGCCTACCGGCGTTGATGTACCGTGCACGTTGATGTAATCAATCGGCGTATCCACGGTTGCCATGGCTTGTTTCATGCAACGTTCTGCGCCTTCACCACTTGGCGCCACCATGTCATAACCATCGGAAGTCGCACCATAACCGACGATTTCCGCATAAATTTTCGCACCACGCGCCAATGCGTGCTCTAATTCTTCTACAACCACTACTGCGCCGCCGCCGGCAATCACGAAACCGTCACGGTTTGCATCATACGCACGAGACGCTTTGGTTGGGGTTTCATTATATTTGGTGGACACTGCGCCCATTGCGTCAAATTCAGTCGCACATTCCCAAGATAATTCTTCTGCACCACCGGCGAAAACGATGTCTTGTTTACCTAATTGAATAAGTTCTAATGCGTTACCAATACAGTGTGCTGAAGTGGCACAAGCGGAACTGATACTGTAACTCACACCCTTGATTTTGTATGGAGTCGCTAAGCAAGCGGATACGCTGGATGCCATAGTTTTAGTGACGGCATAAGGGCCGATGGCTTTCACGCCGCGCGGACCACGCACAGCATCACAAGCCACCAACTGGTTGTGGGCAGAGCCTGTGCCAGCGCCGATCACCAAGCCGGTACGTTCGTTAGACACTTGCTCTTCGGTTAAACCCGCATCTTCAATCGCTTCTTTCATAGAAAGATAAGCGTATGCCGCCGCATCGCCCATGAAGCGATACACTTTACGATCGATTAACTCGCTCGGGTCCAATTTAATGGTACCGGCCACATGGCTGCGCATTTTCATTTCAATAAATTCAGGTACGATTTCAATACCGGATTTACCGGCTTTTAATGAAGCCAATACTTCTTCTTTGTTGTTACCAATACTGGAAATAATACCAAATCCGGTGATTACTGCTCTTTTCATTCGTTCTTCCTTATGAGTTGGGAAAATCATTTCGACTTACATTTGTTAGCTGAGCGCAATTTACTATGAAACCAAAATATTGCAAGCATTAATTATAACGTTCGACCAGTTAGGCCAAATCAGCGTATGATATAGCCCAAACGAAATTAGCCAAGGAATGAAATCAATGCGCGTTATTAGCCATGTCGACATCAGTTTTAACCAAGAAAACACGCCTGTTTCCAATCAATTTGACGATGTTTATTTTTCTAACCAAGACGGTTTGGAAGAAAGTCGTTACGTTTTTCAACAAGGCAATCAACTGTGGCAACGTTGGCAACAACACCAACAAAGGCACTTCGTCATTGCAGAAACAGGCTTCGGCACAGGGTTGAATTTTTTCGCCGTCACCACACTTTTTCGTGATTTTCGCCAACAATTTCCACAGGCAACATTACAACGCCTATTTTTTATTTCCTTTGAAAAATATCCGCTAACCGTAGAAGCCCTATCGCGTGCTCATCAACATTATCCGCAATTTGCCTCTCTCTCCGCACAATTACAACAGCATTGGTTAGATCCCATTGAAGGTTGCTATCGTTTTCATTTTGAGGAAACCACGCTCGATCTTTGGTTTGGTGATATTCACGACAATTTGCCACAGCTCGGCGATTATATGCACAACAAAATCGATGCGTGGTTTTTAGATGGATTTGCCCCCAGCAAAAATCCTGATATGTGGAATGACGCGCTTTATACGCAAATGTACCGTTACACCAAACCGCAAGGCACGTTCGCCACCTTCACTGCCGCAAGCGCGGTGCGTAAAGGTTTAGAAAATGCCGGTTTCAGCGTGCAAAAGCGCAAAGGTTACGGTAAAAAACGTGAATGCTTGGCGGGTGAAAAAACACTTGAAAAACCCACCGCACTTTTCACCCCATGGTACCTGCCACAACCCGCCCAGTTTGAGAGTGTGGCGGATGTTGCCATTGTGGGTGGCGGCATCGCCTCCTTATTTACCGCATTCGCCTTAATGCAACGAGGCGCGAACGTCACCCTTTATTGCGTGGATCCACAGCCGGCGATGAACGCCTCCGGTAACAAACAAGGCGCATTTTATCCGCAACTGAGTGACGATGACGAACGCAACATTCGCTTTTACATACAGGCTTTCGCTTACGGCTTACAACAATTACGTAACGCCGAAAACCTCATTAAATTTGAACATGAATTTTGTGGTGTGGCACTGTGCGGCTATAACGAAAAAAGTGCGGTCAAATTACAGAAAGTTTCGCAACTTCAGCTGCCTGAAAGCCTTTATCAAAGCCTAAGCCAAGCAGAATTAAGCGCTAAAGTCGGTCTCCCATTGCCTTGTGACGGCGGATTTATTCCACTGGGTGGATGGCTTGCGCCACAGCAATTTGTGCAGAATCTGTTTGCTTATTTGCAACAGCGTGGGCTCAGCATAAAAACATCGCAAAAAATGACCGCACTTTCCCCACAAAGAAACGGCTGGCTGGTGACGAATGCTGAAAACGACAGGTTCCATCATCAAATTGTCGTTCTCGCCAACGGGCATCAACTGCATGAATTTCCTCAAACGCAGTCGCTACCGCTTTATGCCGTGCGTGGGCAAGTCAGCCAAATTCCCATGTCAGAGCATCTGCTGAAACTGAAATCCGTGCTCTGTTATGACGGCTACATCACGCCTGCCGATCAGGCTAAAACCAGCCATTGCATTGGCGCCAGCCATGTGCGTGATTGCGCTGACCGCACTTTTAGCGAGCAGGAACAGCGGGAAAATCAGGAAAAAATCCAAAAGAACTTAGAGGGTATGCCTTGGGTGAAAGAGGTGGATACCTCTGCCAATCTGGCGCGAATCGGCGTGCGTTGCGCCATGCGGGATCGTATCCCAATGGTCGGCAATGTGCCGAATTTTGAGCAACAATGTATAGATTATAAAAATCTGTTTAACTTGCTTCGCCGTAAACAGGCCGTTTCACCTGCTACCGTACACCCTAATTTATATCTCATCGGCGCCCTCGGCTCACGCGGTTTAACCTCAGCCCCGATATTGGGCGAAATACTCGCTTCGTTAATCTACAACGAACCACTTCCGCTCAGCGAAGACCTTATACACCATTTATCAGCAAACCGTAGTTGGATAAGAAAATTGTTGAAAGGCACTTCTGTCGCAGATCTTTAAGCCCACCTTCCCAAGACCTATTTGAAAAAATAGGTCTTTTTTTCGTCATTCCATAAAATGAAATGTGATGTATATCAAAAAAATTAAAAACATATTGTTTTTAATGCTTTGCACAAAATAAAAGTCCACATAAAATAATGCGAACCATTATTATTTACATGATAATTATTTTTGATTTACTAGGAGCCATAAATTTATGCGTAAATTTAAACCAAGCTATCTTTCCCTTTCCATTCTTACAGCACTAAGTATTTCTTCTGTGACTTCTGCAGAGACAAGCAATCAACCGACAGAACAACTCAATGAAATCGTAGTGTCGGGCGATTCAAATGGTAACGGAAATGCTGCAGACAAAACCCCACCTAAAATTGCGGAAACCGTTAAAACAGCAAAAAAATTAGAAAAAGAACAAGCCCAAGATGTGAAAGATCTTGTACGTTATGACACTGGTATCACCGTTGTTGAAGCTGGTCGATTTGGGAACAGTGGCTTTGCCGTTCGTGGTGTAGAAGAAAACCGAGTTGCCATTCAAATTGATGGATTAGCACAGGCACAAACAATTTCCTCACAGGGGTTTAAAGAACTGTTTGAAGGCTATGGCAATTTTAATAACACACGTAACAGCGCAGAAATAGAAACGCTTAAACAAGCAACGATTCGTAAAGGTGCAGATTCTCTTAAATCCGGTAGCGGTGCATTGGGTGGCTCAGTCAGTTTTGAAACCAAAGACGCGCGCGATTATTTAATCGAGAAAAATTACTACGCCTCTTACAAGCGCGGTTACAACACTGCGGATAATCAAAATCTAAACACGTTAACATTGGCAGGACGCTATAAATGGTTTGATGCCATTGTTGTGGCAACGTCTCGTAAAGGGAATGAACTCGAAAACTTTGGCTATAAAGACTTTAAAGACAATATCCAAGGTAAAGAAAGAGAAAAAGCAGACCCTTATCGTCGTACGCTAGACAGTACATTAATGAAATTCGCTTTCCAACCGACAGACAATCATCGTTTCTCGGTAATGGCCGATTTATATAAACAAACCTCTAAAGGCCACGACTTCTCTTATACGTTGAAAGCAAATACGCAGTATCAAAGTTATGATGAAGCCGAGTTACGTCATACAGACGATAAAGTCGAACGTAAAAATGTTGCCTTTACGTATGAAAACTTTTCCTCAACACCGTTTTGGGACACATTAAAAATTACCTACTCCCAACAAAAAATCACCACTCGTGCGAGAACCGATGACTATTGTGATGGAAATGACAAATGTGCCTTGGCCGGTAACCCACTTGGGATGAAATATAACGACGAAAACAAACTTGTCGGCAAAGATGGTAAATTAGCGTCTTATTACAATAAACCGGCGATGTCTCAACCTGATTCAGATACAACAGTTGATCTGCCAGTAGAACCATATAATGGAAAAACCAAAAAATACAAATGGCAACGAGTTAACTGGGATAAACTTCCTAGTGGCTATGAAGATTATTATGTAAAACCAGGCAATAAGTCTTGTGATAATGATTTCAGCTCTTGGGACTCACCAAAAGTGGGAGATGTATCAACCTGTAAAGCTACACTATCCAAAAAAGGAAGCACTACCCCAGCAGAAAGCAAGTTAAATATAAATGGCAAAAGCTATGATCTCTTGGGTGCCGATAAAGGTTTAATCGGCGATGAACAGCTTGTTCCAACCAATGTTTCTCATATCTTTAGCTGTGAGGCATTTAATTGTAATAAACCAAACATTACCGGCTTTCAAAAAGACGGAACACCAGTCGATATTCCTATTGAAGTGTTCGAAAAAGATGGCAAAAAATATGCCAAAACAGCCATCATGAGTAATAACCAATTGAGCGGGCCGATGTTTTTCATGCCAAATAAAAAAGGCTATCAAGACAATTTATGGTCACAACGCGATCTAGTCAGCAAAACCAAACAAGTTAATCTCGATCTGACCAAACATATCGAATTAGGTAAGACTCAACACGAGCTATCCTATGGTGCATTGTGGGCAGAGATGGAAAAATCCATGGTAAATACGTCAGGAGCCAGCCCGCGTAACCTGAAATGGTGGGCAGAATATCCTGCAAACTGCGATACCTTCTTAAGTCCGACAGAATTAAATCCGGACAGATCACATACTCTCTGTAACAAACAAAATGTATTTTCTTTCTTAATTCCGGTTAAAACCAAAAGCGGCGCATTGTATTTTATTGATGACTTCCGTGTGAACGATTATTTTGCCTTCAATGCGGGCTATCGTTATGACCGCGTAAAATATCAACCTGAATACATTCCGGGTGTCACACCGAAAATCCCTGATGATATGGTGACAAACCTCTATATCACAGAACCTAAGTTTGATCCAAATCGCGCCGATACGGATATGACGGAATTAGCTAAGAAAGAAGCCAACGCAATTGCCAATATTAAAGAAATTGCGCAACCTAAAAAATTCTCAGCGAGTTCTTATTCCTTTGGCACAACAATTGATCCGTTAGACTGGTTACGCCTACAAGTTAAATACAGTAAGGCATTCCGTGCACCGACAAGTGATGAAATTTATTTCACCTTTAAACATCCGGATTTTTCTATTTTACCAAATAAAAATCTTCAACCGGAAACAGCAAAAACAAAAGAACTCTCTTTAACTTTCCATAATGACATGGGGTACATCACAGGGTCTGTTTTTGATACCAGATATCATAACTTTATTGATTTATCCTATAAAGGAAATTACAACTTTAAAGGGCATTCTAAATTATTGCCATTTAGCGTTTATCAAAATATAAATCGCCCAAATGCGAAAGTAACCGGTTTTGAAATCTCATCTCATCTGGAATTAAGCTATCTTACTAAATTCCTCAATGGATTTAGCCTAAGTTATAAATATAGTCAGCAAAAAGGAAGAATGGATGGCAATATTCCAATGAATCCAATTCAACCGAAAACAGCAATCTATGGAATTAGCTATGCTCATCCTGATGAAAAATTTGGATTAGATTTATATGTTTCTCACGTATCCGCCAAAAATGCGGAAGATACTTATAATATGTATCACAAAGAAGAAGGTAAGAAAGAAACAACGCTTAAATGGAGAAGTGATTCTTACACAACCCTCGATTTATTGGGCTATGTTAAACCAATTAAAAATCTCACATTAAGAGCGGGTGTCTATAACCTAACCAATCGTAAATACATCACTTGGGATTCGGCGAGATCAATACGTCCATTTGGAACAAGTAATATGATCAATCAAAATACCGGATTAGGTATTAACCGCTTCTATGCACCGGGTAGAAACTATCGACTCTCTATGCAATTAGAATTTTAACCAACAAAAAAGGAGAAGTTTGAAACTTCTCCTTTTTCTTTATTCTAAAGTGCGGCCGGATTTCAAAAGTTTTTAAAAAATGACCGCTCTTTTATCTGTAATTAACTTACGCTGCTACCATCACCATTGCCGGGCGAATCACGCGGCCGTTAAGCAAGTAACCTTTTTGCAATACGGTGGTGATTTGGTTGGTTTCAAAGCCTTCCATCGGTTGCATAGAAATGGCTTGGTGGAGATCCGGATTGAAAACCTCTCCGACAACGCCTACAGGTTCAACGCCGAAACGGGCAACCGTCGCCAATAATTCTTTTAATGTTAGCTCTACACCGTCAAACAAAGCTTTAACGGTTTCATCTTCAGTGTTTGCCGGGGTGGCTAAAGCACGTTCTAAGTTATCAATGGTGTTTAAAATGTCTTTGGCAAATTTTTCTAACGCAAATTTATGCGCTTTTTCAACATCTTGTTCTGTACGACGACGAATATTGTCGATTTCAGCACGGGTACGCAACAATAAATCTTGTTCTTTTTTTGCGGTTTCCGCTAATTGTGCTTCTAATTCTTGTACGCGTGCGATAGCTTCTTCCAAAGGATCTTCCATGTTTTTTTGTTCTTCAACATCCACTTCTTGCGATTGAAGATCTTGTTCTAATTCTTCGTTTTTTTCTTGTTTTTGTTCGTCTGCCATAGTCATTCTCCAATTAATAAAAGTTAGGCGATTATAACAAAAAATGCCGCATTTACCACTTGAGTAAAAGGCTTTCTGTTGTAATATAATGCCCAATTTATTGAATTCAAGTTAATGTAAAAACAATATGGATACGTTAAATTCGGCAAAACCGCAAACGTTGCATACCTCATTTCAAACCATTGCATTGGTTGGTAAACCGAGAAATGATATCAACCTACAAATGCATAAAAACCTGTTTTTTTGGTTAATTGAACGCGGTTATCAGGTGTTAGTTGAACAAGATATCGGTAAAAAAATTGAGCTTCCCCCAAAACATTTAGCTACCTTAGAAGAAATCGGCCAATCTGCTCAACTTGCAATTGTTATTGGTGGCGATGGCAATATGTTGGGACGTGCCCGCATTTTAGCCGAATATCATATTCCGCTTATCGGTATCAACCGTGGCAATTTAGGTTTTTTAACGGATATTGACCCCAAAAACGCCTATTCCCAATTACAAGCCTGCTTGGAAAACGGCGAATTTTTTGTAGAAGAACGCTTCCTATTAAAAGCCTGTGTGGAACGCGACAATGAAATCATTGCCAGTAGTATTGCCGTCAACGAGGCGGTGATTCACCCGGCCAAAATTGCGCATATGATTGATTTTCACGTGCATATCAATGATCAGTTTGCGTTTTCACAACGTTCCGATGGTTTAATCATTTCAACGCCAACCGGCTCAACCGCTTATTCTCTTTCTGCCGGTGGCCCAATTTTAACCCCACAACTCAACGCCATCGCGCTGGTGCCGATGTTTCCACACACCTTGTCTTCACGCCCGCTCGTGGTGGACGGCAATAGCAAAATTTCTATTCGCTTTGCAGAATACAACACTTCTCAATTAGAGTTAGGTTGCGACAGTCAAGTTGCCCTCCAATTCGGGCCTGATGATATTATCCACATTCAAAAATGTGACTATCCTCTCCGTTTACTGCATCTTAAAAGCTACAATTATTACAAAGTATTAAGCTCCAAATTAGGTTGGTTGCGTAACTTTTCTTAAAGATCAACAACCCTCTTTACTGTATATTAAAACAGCAGTATACTGATAAACATACAGTAAAGAGGATTTGCTTATGTTGACCCAACTCACCATTAATAATTTTGCTATTGTTCGTCAGTTAAATATTGAATTATTGCAAGGAATGTCCGTCATCACCGGTGAAACCGGCGCGGGAAAATCTATTGCTATTGATGCCCTAAGTGTCTGCCTCGGACAACGGACAGACGCCTCAATGTTACGAGAAGGTCAAGAGCGCGCGGATATTTGTGCGACATTTCATCTAAACAGTAACAACCCGGCTTTCCAATTTTTACAAGAAAACGAATTGCAGGATCCTGACAATCCTGAAGACTGCATTTTACGCCGCATTATTAATCATGACGGACGCTCTAAAGCGTTCATTAATGGCATTCCGGTGTCTGCAGCCCAATTAAAAGAGATTGGGCAACATCTCATTCAAATTAATGGCCAACACGCGTCGCAACGTTTACTGAAAAACGACTACCAACTGCAGTTAGTCGATAATTTCTGTCAACATACCGCACTTTTACAACAAATGAGCCTTGATTATCAAACATGGCGCAATTTGCAACATCAAGTCAAAACCTTCCAACAAAAATGTGCGGAAAACGAAGCGAGAAAACAGCTTTTACAGTATCAAGTAAGTGAACTGGATGAGTTTAATTTAAAAGAAAATGAATACGAGGAATTAGAAGCGGATCATCTTCGTCTTTCCAATAGTGAAGAATTAACGCAGCTTTCCCAGTCAGTTTTGCAATTATTAAGCGAAAATGAAACGGTCAGCGCAGATTCGCTACTTTATCGCGCGGTGCAACATTTAAGTGAACTCTGCGAGTTAGATAATCGTTATACCGACGTGCAAAATCTATTAAATGAAGCCTTAATTCAAGTGCAAGAAGCCACCAATGAAATTCAGTCGTTAAGCAGCAATATTGAGCAAGATCCAACGTTATTGGCAGACATTGAACAACGCCTGGGGCAAGCCGTGCAATTAGCGCGCAAGCACAATGTAAAACCACAAGATTTAGTGGCATTACACCGTCGTCTCAAAGCGGAATTGAATGAATTGGAAGATTTTTCCGGTAGTGAAGAAATGCTCATTCAACAAGAACAAGCGGCTCACGAAAAAATGCTTGCCACAGCGACTGCACTTCATCAAAGCCGTCAATTGGGTGCACAAAAGCTGGCACAGCAAGTAACCAAATCCATCAAACAATTAGCGATGGAACACGCAGAATTCTTTATTGAGTTGCATAGTGACTATGACAAGATAAGTGCAAATGGTGCAGATAATGCGATTTTTACCCTACAAAGTAACTTAGGTCAAAGCGCTCAACCGCTCGCCAAAATTGCTTCCGGCGGTGAGCTTTCTCGCATTGCCTTAGCCATTCAGGTACAGGCATCTAACCAAACCGCCATCCCAACATTAATTTTTGATGAAATTGATGTCGGTATCAGCGGCGCTACAGCAAATGTGGTCGGCAAATTATTAAGAAAACTCAGCGAAAAATGCCAAGTCATTTGTGTTACCCACTTGCCGCAAGTTGCCTGCCATGGAACACATCATTTCTCGGTTGAAAAATCGACCGTCGATCAAAAAACGGAAACAAAAATGACCGCACTTTCCCCACAACAACGGGTCAAGGCATTAGCAAAATTGTTAGGCGGAAGCAAAATTACGGATGCTGTATTAGCCAATGCACAAGAAATGCTAGATGCTGCTGCATAGGTGAGGAAGACAAAAAAATTGGGCAAATGACGCCCAATTTTTATATGGAAAAAACAATAAAATTGTTTTAATACAAATTTCCGTTTTTTTATGTTTTTATCCTGAAAGGTCAGTATAATTAGGCTCTTTTCTTTCACGCTTAATTAAGTAAATGAAATGCCGATAAACTTTACCCAAATTATTAAAGATAGCTTTCATTTCATGCAAAATGAAAAGCGAAACATCATCGTCTTGTGTGCTCTTTACTTTTTTGCCGATATCATCATGGTGTTGCTGCAGTCAGTGATGTTACCAAATGAAATTATTGTTTCTCTGTCAAACAACCAAATTTCTTCCGCTATCTCGGAAGAACAAGGCATCAATTTGGTGACTTTCTTTTTTCTTAAACAGTTTATTTATATTTTTATCAGTGCATGGTGTTTAGTCACCATTCATCAAATTAGCTTGCGACAATTCAGTACCGTTTTGCAGAGTTTTTCCGCGACACTGAAACGTATTTGGGGCGCTATGTTACTGAGCTTTTTGATTTTCATCCCAATTCTTGTGGGGCTCACAGAAGCGATGATCGCTATTCAACAAAAAATACAACCTTCCATTATTTCATTATTTGCAATGGTTATCGGCATTTGGCTCTATATTCGTCTTTGCTTGGCGCCGGTACATTATTTGCTAACAAACGACAGCATAAGCCATTCCGCTAAAATCACGTGGCGTGCTGCGATGGGGCGTGTGTCTGTATTATTTATCTTCTGCTTGCTGATTTATGTGCTGATCCCATTTGTGGAAAATTTTCTCACCGCCTTTTCAAGCAATGCCATCATGGCACTCATTAGCGGTATCCTGGTTGCGCTAATCAATGTATTTGCATTGGTTGTCACATACCGTTTTTATACGTTATTTATATCAAAGGCATAACATCAATATGAAACAATTACTTGAATTTATTCCCTTAATTCTCTTTTTTGCCGTCTATAAATTAATTGGAATTCGTGAAGCGGCAATCACCTTAGTGATCGCAACTATCGTGCAATTCATTATTTTAAAAGTGAAATACGGCAAAATTGAAACGCAACAAAAATTCATGGCAGGTGCGGTTATTTTTTTCGGTACCCTCACTGCTTACTTTAACGATCTTGAGTTTTTGAAATGGAAAGTGACGATTATTTATGCGCTCTTTGCATTGGTTTTACTTATTGCTCAATTTGGTTTCAAAAAACTGTTGATAAAACAACTCCTTGGAAAAGAAATCCAATTGCCGGAACATGTTTGGAAAAACTTAAATCTAGGTTGGAGTGGCTTTTTTATTTTATGTATGTTACTTAACATTTATATCAGCCGATATTTATCGGACGACATTTGGGTCGATTTCAAGTCCTTCGGCATTATCGGTATGACGTTTGTCGCCACGATCATTACTGGTCTTTATATTTATCGCTATTTACCTCAAACACAACAAGAAAAAAACAAGGAATAATCGATGTCAGCTCAACTCACTGATAGTAAAACCGGACAACAATCTCATGGCACGCTTCTGCTCAGAACCTTAGCGATGCCCTCAAACACCAACGCCAACGGCGATATTTTCGGTGGCTGGATCATGTCTCAAATGGACATTGGCGGTGCAATTTTAGCAAAAGAAATCGCTCATGGTCGTGTTGTGACCGTTGCTGTCGAAAGCATGAATTTTATTCGCCCAGTTAGCGTAGGCGATGTGGTATGTTGCTATGGACAATGCTTATACGTTGGACGTAGCTCAATTAAAATCAAAGTAGAAGTCTGGGTAAAAAAAGTGGCAAGCGAACCTATCGGCGAGCGTTATTGCGTAACGGAAGCGCAATTTACCTTCGTTGCCGTCGATCCGGAAGGCCGGCCACGCCCAATTCCACGTGAGAATAATCATGAATTAGATATCGCTTTGGCGCATATCAACACACGATAACCAGAAAGGAGAACTTAAAATGTACTACGTTATTTTTGCTCAAGACAAACCAAATACCTTGGCTCAACGCTTAGCAGTGCGTGAACAACACCTTGCTCGTTTGAAACAACTCCAAGCGGAAGATCGTTTATTAACCGCTGGCCCAAACCCGGCTATTGATGATGAAAATCCAGGTGAGGCCGGTTTCACCGGTTCGACCGTCATTGCCAAGTTTGATAGCTTGCAAGCAGCAAAAGACTGGGCAGATCAAGATCCTTATGTCGAAGCCGGCGTGTATGGTGATGTCATCATTAAGCCGTTTAAAAAAGTATTCTAATTTTCAAACGGTAATCACAGAAACATGTTGAACTAATGATAACAAAGGCGGATCTAAGTATCCGCCTTTGATTTATGACTAATGGAAAATAGCCATGCGATACTTGCAACGA
The DNA here is from genome assembly GCF_057314075.1 of Aggregatibacter sp. Taxonomy (NCBI): domain Bacteria; kingdom Pseudomonadati; phylum Pseudomonadota; class Gammaproteobacteria; order Pasteurellales; family Pasteurellaceae; genus Aggregatibacter; species Aggregatibacter sp. The sequence continues at coordinate 230,065 of NZ_DBHLAR010000005.1, forward strand.
ACCTCAATTTCTCTGTTAATTTTAACCGCACTTTCTTTCTCTGCCTTGGCAGCAAAAACCGAAAGCGCCGTACTCCACAAAATCAATTTAGCGCAAGAACAAGCAAAGTGGGCACAACAGCAACATGATTCGGAATTGCTTTTGATTAAGCAACGTTCAACATTCATTCAATTAGAAAGTCTGCTTAAAAGTGCGGTAAAAAATAACAACGTTTCCGATAACGCCGAGTTATATCTTAACCTCATTGAGTCTTTAAAAGACTATCCATTGAAAATGGATGCGATGACCGCCTACCTTGACGCCCGTATTAAAAGCGTGAGTAAAGAGACGCCACCTGAAGAAGTAAAAGCATTAAAACACGAAATTGAACAAGTTATCGCGCAAAATCCTACGCATTTTTTACGTAATCGATGGGAACAAAGCATTTTCACGCTCTTAATGAATGCTGATGATACGGAAGGATTAGTCCATTATGCACAACGCGTTAAGCCAAGTTCCTTAGAGATACAAATAGCTGTATTAAATGCCGAACTTCAGCTTGAACACACAAATAAAACAGATAAAAAGCAAAACTCCAATAGCTCAAGCATTATTTCCCGCTATGAACAACTTTGGTTAGCCAACAGCAAACTCCCTAATGACGCACAACTTTGGGCAAAGTGGTATTCCGATGGCAACCGAACACAAGATAAAATCTACCAAAAAGCCGAGGAACTCTTTGCCCAAAATGATGCGAACGGTATGGCGTTGCTATCATCGGAATTAAATAAAATTGATAGTGCGAAAGAAGACGAAATGGTTTTGGCGAATTTAAAACGCTTTGAGTCCCTATTAAAAAATCCGGCAACCCTGCCTGAATTGGCCGATAGACTGCCACTCATTGAGGAAAATAATAAAATCGTCACAAAATTTGCAGTAGTGCAAACCTTTCCGCGTTATTTACGCACGCTATCGGAAACAATGAAAGAGCCTAACTTTGCCCCCTATCAACAATGGGCAAAAAATTGGCAATTAACAGATGCGCAAATTCGTGAGTGGGAAATTGCTTTTCTGGGTCATTTTTTTGACAATGAAAGTCCGAATTTCCAACAATGGCGGGATGCGGAAATTCTCAAATTAAGAGCAGATAACCTCACTGAACGCCGTTTGCGTATGGCCATTTGGCAAAAGACCGATTTAACCCCATGGCTCAACGCGCTTTCAGCAGAAGGTCAGCAAAAACAAGAATGGCGTTATTGGCAGGCCAAAACAATAGCGAAACGCGATAGCAAAAAAACAAAAGAAATATTGACCGCACTTTCTGATGAACGCGGTTTTTATCCAATGTTGGCTGCCGCCAAATTACATCCGAAAACCCGTGGCAACGGTTATGATTTCGGTCAACCGGAATTACTTATTGCCCCGAGTATCTCCGATCCTTATTGGGCTGGTGAATTCAAAAAAGTAAAACCGGCATTGGAAGAAATCGCCGAACTACGTCAACTCGAAAGATTTGGCCCGGCTAAACAGCGTTGGCGTTTCTTGTTGGAAAATCTGTCCGGTAATGACAAAAAAGAGAAACAAATGGCGCTTAGTCAATATGCCAACCAACAAAACTGGTTTGATTTAGGTGTGGATGGCTCCATTATTGCTAAAGCGTTTGATTACATTCAGTTGCGCTTACCAATTGCTTATAGCGATTATTATGATATTGCTCTCAAAAGCCGCCCGCCGTTAAGCACAACCAAACCGCAAGCCGCGCTAAATACCAATGTCAGTAAAAGTTTCGCCATGGCGATTTCTCGTCAGGAAAGCGCCTGGAACCCACAAGCACAATCTTCCGCCAATGCACGGGGCTTAATGCAACTACTGCCGAGCACAGCAAAAGCCACGGCAGAAAACGCCAAATTGCCTTACGCAGGCGAGGCGGATTTATTTAAACCGCTCAATAATATTTTGTTAGGCACGGCACATTTAGCAGAGCTAAACGCCAAATATCCAAACAACCGTATTTTGATTGCCTCTGCTTATAATGCGGGCGCTCATCGCGTGGAAAAATGGTTGGCGCGTGCCAATGGCAAGTTGGAAATGGATGAATTTGTGGCCTCCATTCCGTTCTATGAAACCCGTGGTTATGTGCAAAACGTACTCACTTACGATTTTTACTATCAAATATTGCAAGAAAAAGAAGAGCCACAAACCTTTAGCAATGAGGAATATGATCGGCTATACTAGCCGGACTAGTTTAATAGTATAGGATTGTTGATATGTATATTAGTCGCAATTTAGAACAATGGAATGCCTTCCTCAATATGTTGCAAATCGCCTTTGAACAAGGTAAGGCTCAGGATGTATTAACCTTATTGCTTACCCCTGATGAGCGCGATGCGTTAGGGCTTCGCCTGCAAATTATCGCCCAACTACTTAATAAAGAGCTGCCACAACGGGAAATCCAACAAAATCTGAACACCAGTGCGGCAACCATCACTCGGGGATCTAACATGTTAAAAACCATGGATCCTGTTTTTATTGATTGGATAAAAACGCAACTCAATGCGCAAGAAAGAAATCATTAAATTTCCATTTAAACTAGCCAACCTGCGCAATCTATCCTTGCGCAGATTACCGCTTTTCAGGAAATTCCCTACTCAAAGTGCGGTACGTTTTTTATATCGTTTTTTACTTGCTACTTTATTAGTCACGTTTGCTTTTCCTTTTATTCCCATTCCCTATTCCAGTTATATGCTGGAACAAAAAATATCTCATATTTTGTCCGGTGATTTTACTTATCAAACACGTTACGATTGGGTGAGCTTAGAGGATATTTCTTGGCAAATGCAGCTGGCAGTGATTGCAGCTGAAGATCAGAATTTTCCCGAACACTACGGTTTTGATTTCACTGCAATCAAACGGGCTTTTCTGCATAATCAAAAAAGCAATCGAATCCGAGGTGCCTCCACCATTTCCCAACAAACCGCCAAAAATCTCTATTTATGGCATGGACAAAGTTGGTTACGCAAAGCAATCGAAGTGCCGGCAACCTTAATGTTAGAAACCTTGTGGTCCAAAAAACGTATTCTAGAAGTGTATTTAAACATCGCAGAATTCGGTGAAGGAATTTATGGCGTAGAGGCTGCCAGCCGTTTTTACTTCAAAAAACCGGCCAAAAATTTATCGCAAAATGAAGCCGCACTTTTAGCCGCCATTTTACCCAATCCGATCATTTATAAAGTCAATGCTCCCGGTACTTATACCAAACGCAGACAACTTTGGATTCAACATCAAATGGAACAATTAGGTAAATCATACTTGGAAACGCTAAATTAGTTCCCATTTATTTCAAAACCTATAATAAATAAATTATTCAAAAAACCTTAATTGCATACTCTTTAATTAATAAATTCGCCATTTTCTTGAAAAAAACATCAAATTAAGGTAACTTTCTTGATCTTTATCTATATTTTATTTTTTAATTATTTATCTATTTTGGGGAGTATTTACATTGATTAGGCGCATTCAAACATTTTTTCAATCAGAAGCTGTAGGTGGCATACTATTATTACTTTTTGCCTCAATGGCTATCCTGTTTGCTAACACTTCTTTTAGCGAATATTACTTTAATTTTCTCGACACACCGGTCAGCGTTCAATTCGGTGCTTTCAGCATTGCTAAACCTTTATTAATGTGGGTCAACGACGGCTTTATGGCAGTCTTTTTCGTTTTGGTTGGTATGGAAGTCAAGCGTGAAATGTTAGAAGGTTCACTGTCAAGTTATCAACAAGCGATTTTCCCTGCCATTGCGGCAATTGGTGGGATGGTGGTACCGGCATTAATCTATTTTATAGTTGCTAAAGGTACACCCGAAATTTACTCCGGCTGGGCAATCCCTATGGCCACAGATATTGCCTTTGCCATTGGTATTGTTGCTCTTTTAGGGAAACGCATCCCTTTACCACTCAAAGTCTTTTTATTGGCACTTGCCATTATTGATGACCTTGGTGCCATTATCGTCATTGCAATCTTCTACTCACATGAAATCAGCACGCCGGCACTAATTATCGCTATGGTGACCATCAGTATTTTAGTCACCATGAATCGCTTTAAAGTCAGCGCCCTCTGCGCCTATATGGTCATTGGCTTAATTTTATGGACATCCGTATTAAAATCCGGCGTACACGCTACGCTTGCCGGTGTCATTATTGGCTTTTGCATTCCAATGCAAGGTCGCAACGGTTCAAGCCCATTACACCAATTTGAACATATTCTAGCACCTTGGTGCTCTTATTTAATTCTACCGTTATTTGCTTTTTCCAACGCGGGAGTTCCTTTAGAAAACGTGGGCTTATCCAGCCTCAATTCACCTCTTACTCTCGGTATTGCACTCGGATTAATCGTCGGAAAACCATTAGGCGTATTTCTATTCAGCTACCTATCGGTCAAATTACGTCTTGCCCAGTTACCACAAGGGGTTAATTTCGCTCAAATTTTTGCTATTGCAATACTCTGCGGCATCGGTTTTACCATGTCGATGTTCCTAGCAGGTCTTGCTTTCGGTGAAACGGCATATAACAGCTTTGATACGCTATCTCGATTAGGGATTTTATTGGGATCCGGTGTGTCCGCTGTTGTTGGCTATGTTTTATTAAGAAAAACAACAGCTCAACCTTAAGCTGCAAAAAGAAAGCCTTGCTCATCAGCAAGGCTTTTTATTATCTACGACAAACATTTTCACAAGGAATCCCATCCTTATCCCGATCAAGACGCCCCTCGCCACAAACATTAAGATGGTATTTCGCTTCAGCACAAGAACGCATTTCCTTACAGTACTTCCGCTCATCACAACTAAAGTCCTCATGATGATTTGATTTCGCAACGGCAAACTGCACCAGACTAAGTACAGCAACAATGAAAAATATCTTCTGCATGATAAATTCCTTTTGGGATTTTTGAGATGAAATAAGAATCGAGTCAATTAAAATCAGTGACCATAAATGCAATTATAGGTAAATCACTTCAGAAAGGAAATTTTAGAAAGAGAGAAAAAAGAAAACCTAGCATTTATGCTAGGTTCTGTTTTTGGTGCTCTGAGCGAGACTTGAACTCGCACGACCTACGGTCACTACCCCCTCAAGATAGCGTGTCTACCAATTCCACCACCAGAGCTTAATTTGATAAATTTTATTGTTGAGGAATGTCGCTATTTTTTGTGTCTAACACAGCCGGCGCTTTTTGCTGTTGTTGCTGAATTTGCTCAGCAGTTCCGGATAAATCATCAAATGCACCTTGTTTTGCATTGTTTTTGTGCGAATTGATGTTACCAATAACGATACTAATAACAAAGAAGATAATCGCTAAAACAGCTGTTGTTCTAGAAAGGAAGTTACCCGCACCGGCAGAGCCAAAAACGGTACCGGATGCGCCACCACCAAAAGATGCGCCAGCATCTGCACCTTTACCTTGTTGTAACAGGATAAAAGCGATAAGGGCAATGGAAACGACCAAATAAATGATTAACAACGCTGAGTACATTTTATCTTCTCTGATTTAGCAAATTCTAATGAAAAATAACGGCGCAGATATTAGCGGATATCTTGGCGCTCCGCAAGCTGTTTTATGTATTTTTACGCTGTTTGGTGCAAATTCGATCAGTAAAAAACATTTTGAAAAACGACCGCACTTTTAGACCTCGTTAACTTTTCTTTGCTCTCGGCGCAGTCTTGTTCACACCTGGATTATGCCGACTCAACTCACGTAAAGCGGAAAAATTAATGTAATGCAATAATTCCGGCAAAAGCTGTGTGAGGTTTTGCATAAATTGCTGATAACTCGCCTGCTTACGGCTAATGCCATCAAGCTGTGACTCCCAATGTGCCGTCATGTCAGGCTGTGTTGCCACATCCGGCAATGCGTTAATTAAGATTCGCCCCGACTCGGTGCTGTGAATATTACGCCCTTTTTTATAGAGAAAACCACGCTTAAACAACAATTCAATAATGCCCGCACGCGTCGCTTCCGTGCCTAAACCATCGGTTTCCCGCAAGATTTTTTTCAACGCTTTGTCTTGCACGAAGCGGGCAATGCCCGTCATGGCGGAAAGCAAAGTTGCATCCGTAAAGGGTTTCGGCGGTTGCGTTTTTTTACCGATAATTTCGCCCTTTTCACAATGCAACAGTTGCCCTTTTTTGACGACCGGCAGCAACGCGTCTTGCTGTTCATCATCGCTGTCTTCTTTGCCCCAAAGCTGTTTCCAGCCGGCAATTTGCAAATTGCGAGCCTGCGCGATAAAAGTTCCTCCTGCAATATTCAAGGTGATTTTACATTTACGATATTCCGCGTCAGGACAAAACTGCATGAGATATTGGCGGGCAATCAGAAAATAAATATTTTGTTCCGCCGAACTCAAACTCACCGGACGGTTCTTTGCGGTTGGGATGATGGCATGATGTGCTTCGACTTTTTTATCATTCCAACAACGATTTTTTTGCTCAGGGTCGATAATCTCAGGCAAGGGCTGAAATGGAGCTAAGTGGGTAGAAATGGCATTCATCACCGCCATACGATCAGCAAAATGTTCTTTTGGCAAATAACGGCAATCGGAACGCGGGTAAGTAATCAATTTATGGGTTTCATACAAACGTTGACAGGTATCCAGCACTTCCTGTGCGGACATCCCGAACCGCTTGGCTGCATCAATTTGCAACGCTGACAAAGAATAGGGCAACGGTGCCGTTTCTTTTTCCCGTTTATCCGAATAATCCGTCACCTCCGCCGGTTGGTCGGTAATGCGCTTCACCACATTTTCCACCAGCGCATGAGATAAGACGCGTCCATCCTCATCCTGATAATCTTCGCAGGCTTTGCTCGGCTGCCACAACGCAGAAAAAAGTGCGGTGGATTTCTCCGATGTTTTTTCCTCTTTGGGGTTACGCAACCAAGCCAACACTTCAAAGAAATCTTTTGGTTGGAAATGTTCAATTTCCAAATCACGACGTACGATAAGGCCAAGTACGGGTGTTTGCACTCGCCCAACGGAAAGCACACCGCGATAACCTGCCTGTCTGCCTCGAATGGTATAAGCCCGTGTCATGTTAATGCCATAGAGCCAATCGGCGCGCGCACGTGCCAACGCGGAGGTGGCAAGGGGCACAAAATCACGGTTAGGTTGCAATTTTTTGATGGCTTTTTCTACCGCACTTGGGTTCAAGTCGCTGATTAAACAACGCTGGATAGCATTGCGTTTTTCCGGTGGTAAATTGAGATAACTGAACACTTCGTCCACCAGCAATTGCCCTTCACGATCCGGGTCACCTGCGTTGACGAGGATGTCCGCTTGCTGCACTAACTTTTCAACGGTTTTTAGCTGTTTATAGGTTTCTTTTTTCGGAATTAACTGCCACTTTTGCGGCACAATCGGCAAATCCTCTAAGCGCCATTGCTTGAAACGCGCATCATAGGCATCGGGTTCTGCTTGTTCCAGCAAATGCCCCACACACCACGTCACGCAGTCATTATCGCCACATTTGATAAAGCCATCACCACGTTGGTGCGGTTTCGGCAAAACATCCGCAATCGCGCGCCCAAGGCTCGGTTTTTCTGCTATAAAAAGTCGCATAAACAAGAAAATGCAGAGGAGAAAAGATTAGCCGATTTCGCGGCGACCTAAGAAAGAATGGGTCAGTGTGGTGCCATCCACCATTTCCAATTCACCGCCTACCGGAATGCCGTGGGCAATGCGGCTGACTTTGACGTTTTGTTGCAAACACAATTCTGCAATGTAATTCGCCGTGGCATCGCCTTCAACAGTGGGATTTGTCGCCAAAATCACTTCCTTGAAGGATTCTGTTTGTAAACGCTTTTGCAATAAATCCAAGCCGATCTCTCGTGGGCCAATGCCGTCCAATGGCGACAAATGCCCCATAAGCACAAAATAACGCCCGGAAAATTGCCCGGTTTGCTCAATGGCAAGAATATCTGCTGGCATTTCCACCACACAAAGCAAACCTGAATTTTGACGGCGAGGGTTGTTGCAAATATGGCAAACCTCTTCTTCCGTGAAAGTACGGCAATGCTCACAATGCCCAATTTTTGACATGGCTTCAGTCAGTCCTTGTGCCAAACGCATACCGCCACTACGATTACGTTGCAATAAATGATACGCCATACGTTGTGCGGATTTAGGGCCAACGCCCGGTAATACACGTAAGCTTTCGATCAAATTTTCTAACAAGGGACTGGTTTGCATAAGGTTCTCGGTGAATTGACTAAAAAAATAAACCGCACTTTAGAGATAAAGTGCGGTAAGTTTTACGGACGATTTTTAGAATGGCATTTTGAAGCCTGGCGGCAATGGCATGCCGGCGGTAACAGACGCCATTTTTTCTTTTTGTAACTCTTCAGCACGGCGTACTGCATCATTAAATGCCGCGGCGATTAAGTCTTCCAGCATTTCTTTGTCGTCTTCCATTAAAGAAGGATCAATGTCAATACGACGGCAGTTATGCGCACCGTTAATCGTGATTTTCACTAGCCCTGCGCCTGACTCGCCGGTCACTTCTAATTGTGCAATTTCTTCTTGCATTTTTTGCATACGATCTTGCATTTGCTGGGCTTGTTTCATCAAGTTGCCCAAACCGCCTTTTCCGAACATAAATTTTCTTCCGTTATTAAAAAGTTGAGTAAAAAAAGTGTGGGCATTTTAGCGAAAAAATTGCCGATTGGGAACGATCAATTTACCCTGCCGTTGCGCGGCGCCTTTATCCATATTATTATCCGAGCCCTCTCCTCTTCTGATAAAAAAGCACTGCTTTTTGAAGATAAACGCACAATAAAACAACCGCACTTTTAGCAGAAAAATTATGGAAACCCGACACTACATCACCATGGCCATTGCCGTGCTGGCCTTACAATTTATGTTATTCGGTTTTAGTCGTACACTCGGCTGGCTGTTTAATCTCAGCCCCCAAATGCGCACCAAGCTGACCCTCACCCTTTTTTTGTTCTTTAATGCTCTGATTGCAACCGCCCCTTTGCGTCTGTATGCCGAAAGTTTTCGCGTCAGTGCCTTGCTTCTCACCTTACTGCTCTTTTCCACGTTTAGCAGTGCCATCATGGGCATACTGCATCGCTTTTTTAAGTCGTGGGATAAGGCACTAAAATTACTCTACCCGATACTCTTTTTAGGATTTATTGGAATAGGTTTATATAACGCTTACACACCGGTGATCCGCCATTATCAAGTCAAGCTGGATAAACCCATGCAACCTTTACGCATTGGCATGGCAAGCGATTTGCATTTAGGGCGTTTGTTTGGCTCAACACAGTTAGATACGTTGGCTGACATCATGCGGCAGGAAAAGGTAGATATTATTTTGCTCCCCGGCGACATTATGGATGATAACGTCAACGCCTATTTAGCAGAAAAAATGCAACCGCACTTTGCCAAACTGCAAGCTCCGCTTGGCGTGTATGCTACACTGGGAAACCATGATTTCTTTGGCGATCAACAACGCATTGAAGCGGAAATGCGCAAGGCAGGGATCATTCCCGTGATGGATGAAAGTGTCTTGATTGATGGACGTTTTACCCTCATTGGGCGCAATGACGACCTCGTGAAAAACAGACCAACGACGGCGCAGTTACTGAAAGGCGTCAACACTGCATTACCAGTGATTCTAATGGATCATCGTCCAACAGAGATTGAACAACACGCCAATTTGCCGATTGATATTCAACTTTCCGGTCACGCCCATAATGGACAAATTTTCCCGGCAAATTTTGTTGTAAAACTGATTTATCGCTTAAGTTACGGCTATGAAAAAATCAATCAAGGGCATTTTTTTGTCACATCAGGTTATGGCTTTTGGGGCGTGCCGATGCGATTAGGGTCGCAATCGGAAGTGATGATTATCGACCTGGTCGGACATTAAAAAAGAACTATTCTCAATACCGAGTCCTGTGTATAATTTACCCAATTACACTTATGTTTTTATGATGACAGAGGACTCGAAAATGAAAAAATTCGTCAACGCAACCCTTACTTCTCTTTTCCTTATGGCATCTGTGACGGCAAGTGCTGTGACCGTCACCGATGCTAAAGGTGAATTCACTATAGATAAAACCCCAAGTCGCATTGTCGCGTTAGAATATTCTTTCGTTGATGCCCTTGCTCAAGTTGGTGTTAGCCCAGTCGGCGTTGCCGATGACAACGATAAAACCCGCATTTTGCAAGAAGTGCGCGATAAGATTCAACCTTGGGAATCTGTCGGTACCCGTTCGCAACCTAGTCTTGAAGCCATTGCCGCATTAAAACCCGATTTAATTATCGCTGATCCTTCTCGCCATACAGCAGTGTATGAAGAATTAAAAAAAATTGCCCCGACCATGATGTTTGACTCCCGCCATGAAAGCTATCAGGAGAATCTTGATACAGCACAAAAAATCGGCGATGTTGTCGGTAAAGGCAGTGAAATGAAATTGCAAATTGATAAACACAATAAAATTATCGAAAGCATTGCGCAAAATATCAATGTGAAAGGCAAAAAAGGGATTTTCGGTACCTCTCGCGAAGACAAATTCAATTTACAAAATGACAGTGGTTATGTCGCCAGTTTCCTTGGTGTTCTGGGTTTTAACTCGCCAAAATTACCAAACGCTACTCAAGCCTTTGCTGAAATCAATCTTGAGCAATTAGTGATGGAAAAACCGGACTATATGTTTATCGCCCACTATCGCCAAGAAAGTATCGCCCGCAAATGGGAAGCAGAACCATTATGGCAAGCCATTCCTGCCGTAAAAGCCAAACATGTATTTAGCGTCAATGCCGATATGTGGGCGCGCGGACGCGGCATTACGGCCAGCGAGATCATGGCAAAACAAGTTGAACAATTCGTTAATCAAAAATAATGTTTGGCAAAGCTTTTCGTTGGGGCTTCCCCCTGATAGGACTGGCTTTCCTGTTGTGGGGAAGTCTGTTTTTATACTACCCTATTGAAATTTCACCATTAGATGCGCTAAACGCCTTTTTCCCCAATGGCGATGAATTGACCAAGATCACCGTGGTCGATTTACGTTTCCCTCGGGCGTTAGTGGCGATCGCATTAGGCGCCAATTTGGCGGTAGCCGGGGCATTATTACAAACCATCACCCGCAACCCACTAGCCTCACCAACGCTATTAAGCGTTAACTCCGGCGCAAGTTTGGCCATGGTAACGGCGAGTGCCATTAGCCCGGCCTTATTATCAGGCTATAGCATTGCCTTGGTGGCAAGTATCGGCGGTGGAATCAGTTGGTTGGTTGTAATGTTGATCAGCAACGCGTGGAAAGACAGTAGCGGCGATCGCAGCCGCGTGATTTTGGCAGGGATTGCCGTGTCGTTGTTGTGTACTGCTCTCACCAAATTAGCCTTAATTATGTCGGAAGATCACGCTTTTGGCGTAATGAGTTGGCTTGCCGGCGGCATTTCTCACGCCCGCTGGAACGAATGGCACGCTATTTGGCCGTTTCTGCTATCGAGCGCACTCTTTTGCCTCTTCTTTGCCAGCCGTTTAAATTTACTCAATTTGAGCGACGAATCCGCTCAATCCTTGGGAATTAACCTGTTCCGTCTGCGTTGGTATGCCAATATCATAGCATTATTAATTGTGGGTTCAGCCGTTAGCGTAGCCGGCCCGGTCGCCTTTATCGGTTTGTTAATTCCACACTTAGCGCGTTATTGGATCGGCTATGACCTACGAAAATCATTACCCATGTCCATGTTATTAGGCGCTATTTTAATGTTGGCGGCGGATACCGTTGCCCGTGCTGTTGATTTCCCAAGTGAAGTACCTGCCGGCGCCATTTTGGCCTTAATCGGTGCGCCAATCTTTGTATTATTTGCCAGAGGAAAACACTAATGCGCCGTTCTCATTCAGGATTCCGTGCAATCGGCTTTTACTTATCGGCACTCTGTACGGTTGCGCTATTATTTGTATTAAGCATTCGCTACGGCACTTACACGCTATCCTTTGATGAAATTAGCCAGGCTTTTCACCCTGACGATAAAAACTACTTCACTTTAATGGAATACCGTCTGCCACGCGCGCTACTGGCCATTATTATCGGCGGTGCATTGGCCATTTCCGGGGTATTGGTGCAAAGTGTCGTGCGTAATCCGTTGGCCTCTCCTGATATTTTAGGAATCAATAACGCCGCCGGTTTAGTCGCCGTCACCGTATTAATCTTCCTACCGAATTTAGCCTTTTACTGGCTACCGATTTTCGCCTTTATCGGCGGTGTCCTGTCTTTCATTTTGTTATGGATGATATGTGGTTTTAACTTCCGCCCGATCAAAATGGCCATTATCGGCGTGGCGCTTTCTGCCCTATGGGCGGCAATCAGCCATTATTTAATGCTAACCAATCCGGTAGAAATCAACACGGCTATGCTTTGGCTAACCGGAAGTTTGTGGGGCAGAAGTTGGGCTTATGTCAATGTCGTTTTGCCTTGGTTGTTGGTGTTATTGCCGTTACCGTTTATTTTCTGTCGAGATTTGGACACCTTAGGTTTAGGTGAAAACAAAGCGGCCACCTTGGGAGTAAGCGTAAATAAAACGCAAATCTTGGTATTAGTGCTGGCTGTTGCGCTTTCCACAACAGCCGTCGCCATTTGCGGCCCCATCGCATTTCTCGGCTTAGTTGCACCGCACTTAGCACGCAAATTGGTCGGTGGACGTCACCGCACATTATTGCCGGCAGCCATGCTAATCGGCACGTTGTTGTTACAGATTTCCGATATTTTAGCGCGGGTTATCGATCCGCCGACAGAACTGCCCGCCGGTATTCTCACAGCCATTATCGGCGCCCCTTACTTCTTCTATTTATTGATGAGAACGAAATAATGAGCATTGAGATCAATAAGTTACAATTAGGCTATCAAGATAAAACTATCGTACGGGATTTATCTCTCACCTTTCCGAGCAACCAAATTATTGCCTTAATTGGCCCGAACGGGTGTGGCAAATCCACAACACTGAAAGCAGTGGCCCGTTTGCTCAAGCCTCGTCTAGGCACAATTACTCACAAAGGCAAAGATATTTGGCAAAGCACCCCGAAAGAATACGCCAAACAATTGGCGTTCTTGCCACAACAACATTTGGTGCCGGAAGGCATTAAGGTACGCGAATTAATTGCTTACGGCCGTTCGCCTTATTTGAATTTGTGGGGCAAATTAAGTGATAAAGATGAGCAATTAGTGGCTTGGGCTATGGAACAAACCCACACCGCGGAACTGGCGGAACATTTAGTATCGGATTTATCCGGCGGGCAACAACAACGGGTTTTCTTAGCCATGACATTAGCGCAAGATGCAGAACTTGTTCTGTTGGATGAACCAACCACTTATTTGGATCTCAACCGACAGGCGGAACTCATGGGCATGATGCGTCAAATGCAACAAAACGGAAAAACCGTCATTACCGTACTCCATGATCTAAATCAGGCTTGTCGTTATTGTGATTATTTAATCGTTCTCAAAGACGGTAACCTTATGGCCCAAGGGACGCCTGACGAAGTGATGACAGAGCGGCTATTAAAAGAGGTATTTGATTTAGAGGTGGTAATACACCGCGATCCGATTAGCCAAACACCAATGTTTATTTTGAAGTAAACAAAAGTGCGGTCATAAAAAACATTTTATTTTTCGACCGCACTTTTAGCATTTAAAAAATATCGCCATTTATGACCGCACTTTACGCATTGTCTATCGCAAAGGAAATCACCTCTTTAATACTCTCCGCGTCCATGGCAATCATGAGCAAGCGATCCACACCGAGAGCGACGCCCGAACAATCCGGGATTCCGGCTTGTAACGCTCCCAACAAACGTTTATCAATATCACGCACCGGCAGACCGGCTTTTTCCCGTTGACGATTATCCAACTCGAAGCGATGTAATTGTTCCCGCACATCCGCCAATTCATGGAAACCATTAGCAAGCTCTAGCCCTTTGTAATAAAACTCAAAACGCTCTGCAACGCGCAGATCCTCCGAGCTAATTTGTGCCAACGCCGCTTGGCTTGCCGGAAAATGATATACCACGACTGGGCTGTCATGCCCAATTCGTGGTTCCACCACCGCACTGAAAAGAAATTGCAACAACGTATCACGATTCTCTTTTTCAGCATCAACTAACTGATATTTTTTCGCTTTTTCTACAAGATCAGATAATTCTGCCGACAATGGATCCAAACCGACATATTGCTGAAACGCGAATTGATAACTCATACTTTCTGCTGGTGGACATTCCAATATTTGTTGTAATAAATCGTCTACTTCATTGATTAAGCGGTACATATCAAAGTGCGGTCGATACCATTCCAACATTGTAAATTCCGGATTATGGCGATTCCCTGCCTCTTCGTTACGAAATACTTTGCTAATTTGAAATATCGGACCACTGCCTGCGGCCAACAAACGCTTCATGTGATATTCGGGACTAGTGGAAAGCCACAACGTTTTGGATTGCTCTCCAAAAGGAGAAACAAATTCTGTGCTGAACGTAGCGAGATGAAGATCTGTCACCCCAAATTCACTTAAAACCGGAGTTTCCACTTCCAGCAAACCGCGATCAGTAAAAAATTGACGAATTTCTGCCATTAATTTCGCACGGGCAAGCAAGTTTTTAATGGATGCCGTTGGTTGCCACGCTTCTTGTTCAAACATAAATATGCCTTTGCTAAAGATAATTTGAAAAATTTGCCGCTTATTCTAAAACAAGTGAATCAAAATTCATAAATGAATCCTTTTTTCTACCGCACTTTTATGTACTTTTTAGTTAACCCAACGTTAATGACTTGTTAACAATAAGACAAAATGTAAACAACTGGTTCTGTTTGTTAACTTTTTTGAGGTAGATCACGAAATCGCGACAAAGTTTGAGAAAAAAGGTTCTAATCACAAAAAATAATGGCAAAATGACTTCACCCTAACAGTACCAAAAATCTATTTGGTGTTTTTATTATCATCCCTTTACTTGGAGGAATATCGTGCAAACTGTTAACGTCGATATCGCTATTGTTGGCGCAGGTGGCGGTGGTTTACGTGCGGCGATTGCTGCAGCCCAAGCTAATCCAAATCTTAAAATTGCTTTAGTATCAAAAGTTTATCCAATGCGCAGTCATACTGTTGCGGCTGAAGGTGGTGCTGCGGCAGTGATTAAAGAAGAAGACTCCTACGATAAACACTTCCACGATACCGTTGCTGGTGGCGACTGGTTGTGTGAGCAAGATGTCGTGGAGTATTTCGTGGAACACTCTCCGGTGGAAATGACTCAACTTGAACGCTGGGGCTGCCCTTGGAGCCGTAAAACCGATGGCGATGTAAACGTACGCCGTTTCGGTGGGATGAAAATCGAACGTACTTGGTTCGCTGCCGATAAAACCGGTTTCCACTTACTTCACACGTTATTCCAAACCTCCATTCAATACCCACAAATCATTCGTTTCGATGAACACTTTGTATTAGACATTTTAGTGGATGACGGTCATGCACGTGGTATGGTTGCCATGAATATGATGGAAGGTTCTTTAATACAAATTAATGCTAATGCCGTTGTTATCGCAACTGGTGGTGGTTGCCGCGCTTTCCGTTTTAACACGAATGGTGGTATTGTAACCGGAGACGGTTTATCAATGGCGTATCGTCATGGTGTGCCATTGCGTGATATGGAATTCGTGCAATATCACCCAACCGGTTTACCAAACACCGGCATCTTAATGACCGAAGGTTGCCGTGGTGAAGGTGGCATTTTAGTCAATAAAGATGGCTATCGCTATTTACAAGACTACGGTTTGGGACCGGAAACACCAATCGGCAAACCGGAAAACAAATACATGGAATTAGGCCCTCGTGATAAAGTATCACAAGCATTCTGGCAAGAATGGCGTAAAGGTAACACCTTAAAAACAGCTAAAGGCGTTGATGTGGTGCACCTGGACTTACGTCACCTTGGTGAAAAATACTTACACGAACGTTTACCATTCATTTGTGAATTAGCGAAAGCTTATGAAGGTGTCGATCCGGCGAAAGCGCCAATTCCCGTACGCCCGGTAGTTCACTACACCATGGGAGGAATTGAAGTTGACTTCAACAGTGAAACTCGTATTAAAGGTTTATTTGCGGTAGGCGAATGCGCTTCTTCCGGTTTACATGGCGCGAACCGCTTAGGTTCCAACTCCTTGGCTGAATTAGTCGTATTAGGCCGAGTTGCGGGTGAATATGCTGCACAACGTGCACTTGAAGCCACCCCGGCTAACCAAACTGCGCTTGATGCTCAGGCACAAGATGTTGTAAAACGTTTGACTGACCTCTATAGCCAGGAAGGTACTGAGTCTTGGTCTGAAATTCGTGACGAAATGGGTCAAGCTATGGAAGAAGGTTGCGGCATCTATCGTACCCAAGAAAGTATGCAACAAGCCGTTGATAAAATTGCAGAACTTAAAGAGCGCTACAAACACATTCGTATTACTGACCGCTCTAGCGTATTTAATACAAACTTATTATATACCGTTGAATTGGGTTACATTTTAGATGTAGCACAGTCTATTGCGAACTCTGCGATTGAACGTAAAGAGTCTCGTGGTGCGCACCAACGTTTAGATTACACCGAACGTGATGATGTGAACTACTTGAAACATACCTTGGCGTTCTATAATGAAAACGGTGCACCACGCATTGAATACAGCCCGGTGAAAATCACTAAATCACAACCGGCAAAACGTGTTTACGGTGCAGAAGCAGAAGCTGCAGAAGCCGCCGCAAAGGCAAAAGAACAAGCGGGTAAGGAGTAATTATATGGCCGAACAATCAATCATGAACGTTGAAATTCTACGTTACAATCCGGAAGTTGACAAAGAGCCACACTTGAAAACTTATCAAGTGCCTTATGACAGCCAAACCTCCTTACTTGATGCGTTAGGTTACATTAAAGACAAGCTTGAACCGGAACTTTCTTATCGTTGGTCATGCCGTATGGCAATCTGCGGTTCTTGCGGCATGATGGTAAACAACATTCCAAAATTGGCGTGCAAAACTTTCTTACGTGACTACAGTGGCCACATGCGTATTGAAGCCCTAGCCAACTTCCCGATTGAACGGGATTTAATTGTGGACTTAAGCCATTTCATCGAAAGCTTAGAAGCCATCAAACCTTATGTTATCGGCAACCAAGCACCTGAGTTAGATGGCAAGCCACATCCGTCTAAAGAATTAGCGAAAAGCCGTACCAAACAAACACCGGCGCAATTGGAAAAATACCGCCAGTTCTCTATGTGTATCAACTGTGGCCTATGCTATGCCGCCTGCCCACAATTCGGTTTAAACCCGGAATTCGTTGGCCCGGCCGTATTAACTTTAGGTCATCGTTATAACTTAGATAACCGCGATCACGGTAAAGCAGAACGAATGAAAATTATGAATGGCAAAAATGGGGTTTGGTCTTGTACCTTCGTAGGTGCCTGCTCTGAAGTATGTCCAAAACACGTAGGCCCTGCCACCGCCATTAACCAGGGCAAATTAGAAAGCGCCAAAGATTACCTCATTTCCATGCTTAAACCGAAGGCGTAAGGGGAAAGATTATGACTACAACAGTAAGTAAACGTAAAAAATACGTTCGTGAAATTACGCCGACTTGGTGGAAAAGTTGGGATTTCTACAAATTCTATATGCTACGTGAAGCCACAGCGGTGCCAACAGTTTGGTTCAGCTTAGTATTGCTTTACGGTGTGATTTGTTTAGGCAAGGCAGATGGATTTGTCATGAATTTCATTCCGTTCCTACAAAATCCAATTGTCGTGATTCTTAACATTATCTCACTGGCCGCTTTATTGCTCCACGCTGTCACATTATTTGATATGACAGGCGAAGTGATGTCAGGCACCACCGGTTTGCCGGCAAAACTCATTAAAAATGCTTTACGTGGCGCATTTGTCGCCGTCACCGTATTGGCTTTAGTGTTAGTCTTTATCTAGGGGGAAGTTATGGTTAATCAAAATCCAAAACGTTCAAACGAACCACCTGTCTGGTTAATGTTCAGTGCCGGCGGCATGGTAAGTGCTTTGGCTTTCCCAGTATTAATTCTTATCCTTGGTTTGCTATTGCCTTTCGGTATCATTAGCCCAGAGAGTATTATTGTCTTTGCACACCACTGGGTAGGGAAATTAGTTATTCTCGTTCTCACAATTTTCCCAATGTGGGGAGGTTTACACCGCATTCATCACGGTATGCATGATATTAAAGTTCATGTACCGGCCGGAGGATTTATTTTCTACGGTTTGGCAACACTTTATAGCATCATCGTGTTATTTGCCGTGTTCAACCTATAATCTCTTATCCCCAATAAAAAACTCCCTCGCCGTAGGGAGTTTTTTATTTCTTCTCTTTCTTTTCAGTCTATAAAACTCGCAATTCGTACATATTACGAACAATAAAACCTTATTTTTTATGTGACTTCAATCACAGATCACCAAAAAAGTCATTTACTAATAAATATACCGTCTATATTTTGATAACAATTATATAACAAAAGGAGACTTCTCATGCAATTCACACTATCAAAACAATATAGCCCTATTCGCCAAGCAATCACTGCAAACTATCGTTTAGATGAGAAAAGTGCGGTCGATTCTTTAATGAAAACATTAGATTTTACTCCTGAACAAGAACAGCGCATCACAGACAATACTATTAAGTTAATTAAAAAATTACGTCAACTTAAACAAAAACAATATGGCGCAGATGCCTTAATGCAAGAGTTTTCATTAAGCAGTGAAGAAGGGGTTGCGTTAATGTGCTTGGCTGAAGCCTTGTTACGTATTCCTGATGCACAAACCCGTGATGATTTAATTTACGAAAAATTGAAAGAAGGGAACTGGAAATCTCACATAGGCAATTCCAATTCATTCTTCATCAACGCTGCAAGTTATGGTTTGCTCTTTGGTAAAAAAATTAGCGAAACGCTTGATGAAAACAGTTTATCAAATGCGCTCACTCGTAGTTTCTCCCGTTTGTCTGCACCCATTATGCGCATGGCAATTATCAAATCTATGCAGATTTTGGGTAAACAGTTCGTTACCGGCATGACTATGCAAGAGGCACTACAAAACATTAGACCGCGTTATGAAAAAGGCTTTACGTTCTCTTTTGATATGTTGGGCGAAGCTGCAATGACAGAAGCTGATGCACAACGTTATTTCAACGACTATTTACACGCGATTGAAGAAGTGGGCAAAGACGCAGCCGGACGTACCATTTATAACGGCAACAGTGTTTCCGTTAAACTTTCTGCAATTCACCCGAAATATAGTCGTTCTAAATATGATCGTACCATCAATGAGCTTTACCCACGCTTAAAAGAACTCTTTTTATTAGCGAAGAAATACAACATCAGTATCAATATTGATGCGGAAGAGGCCAGCCGTTTAGAGCTTTCCCTCGATCTTGTGGAAAAATTATTAGATGAACCGGAATTACAAGGCTATAAAGGCATTGGTTTCGTGGTACAGGCTTACTCTAAACGTTGTCCATTTGTATTGGATTATTTAATTAATTTAGCCCGAGAAAAACAAGGCTATTTGATGATTCGCCTTGTTAAAGGTGCTTATTGGGACAGCGAAATCAAATGGGCACAAGCGGATGGTTTGGACGGTTTTCCACTTTACACACGTAAAAATCATACCGATATTTCTTATATTGCTTGTGCGAAAAAATTATTTGCCGCACAAGATGTCATTTATCCGCAATTTGCCACCCATAACGTGCAAACCATGTGCACGATTCACGAATTAGGACAAGGTAAAAACTTTGAATTCCAATGCCTACACGGCATGGGGGAATCTCTTTATGACAATATTGTGGGGAAAGAAAATCTGAACCGACAAGTTCGTGTCTATGCACCGGTGGGGACTCATGCCACCTTGTTAGCCTATTTAGTCCGCCGTCTCTTAGAAAACGGTGCAAACTCCTCTTTCGTTCACCAGCTGGTTGATGAAAACATTCCGGTCGAACAACTTGTTACGCCGCCATGGAAACTTTATGCCAAATCTCATGGTGAGCCGAATAAATCTGTTCTCAAACCGCTAGAATTATTTAAAAACCGTAAAAACTCCGCCGGTTTCGATCTGAGCAATGAACTGGAATTAACAAGATTAGAACAAGCACTTAATACGGCAACCATTGAAAATGCAGTGTCTTTAGTTGCATTTGAAAATGCCGAAAATGAGCCGGCACATCAAGTGACTAATCCGGCCAATCTCAATGAAACAATTGCAGAAGTTGCTTTTTTAGCCGTAAATCAGGCGGAAAAAGTGTTTACCGCTGCTGACAATACCCAATGGAAAGCTAAAAGTGCGGTGGAAAAAGCCAACGTTTTACGCAATGCTGCCGACTTATATGAAGAACATTTCGGCTTGTTGATGAAACTCGCTGTGGTTGAAGCGGGCAAAACCTTGCCAAACGCCATTGCAGAATTACGTGAAGCCGTGGATTTCTTACGCTATTACGCTGTTCAATTAGAACAGCTCGCAACACAAAATCACCTTGCCGAGCCTCGTGGAAAAGTGCTTTGTATTTCTCCATGGAACTTCCCGTTAGCCATCTTTACCGGCCAAATTGCCGCCTCTTTAGCGGCTGGCAATGCAGTGATTGCAAAACCGGCTGAACAAACCTCATTAATTGCGTATGCCGCCGTGAAACTCTTACACCAAGCCGGTATCCCGAAAGAAACCCTACAACTGGTGTTAGGGGCAGGGGATTTAGGGGCTGCGTTAGTCCAACAACCTTTTGATGGGGTGGTATTTACCGGTTCAACAGAAGTGGCCAAACTCATTGAGCAACGTCTGACACTCGCAGATAACGATCCTGTGTTGATTGCGGAAACCGGCGGTCAAAACGTCCTTGTTGTTGATTCTTCAGCCTTACCGGAACAAGTCGTTGCTGATGTTCTCAGCTCAGCCTTTGACTCGGCAGGTCAGCGTTGTTCCGCATTACGCATCTTATTATTACAAGAAGATGTGGCAGATCACTATTACAAGATGATCACTGAAGCCATTAAAGAATTGAGTTTGGGCGATCCACGTTTATTGGAAACCGACATCGGTCCGGTAATTGATGAAGAAGCCAAACAAAATCTTGAAAACCACAAGGCAACCATGCGCAAAGTTGCCCGTGCTTATGCGGAAATCGACACGCCAACCCAAGGGCATTTCGTGGCGCCGAGCGTGTATTTGTTGGATAACCTCGATCAAGTACAGCGTGAAGTCTTCGGTCCGATTCTACACATTGTACGTTATAAAAAAGATAACTTACTCAATGTCCTCAAAGCGGTAAATGAAAAAGGTTATGCGCTGACCGGAGGTTGCCATACCCGTATTCGCAAACATATGGATATTGTAGAACGCCACTTAAACTGCGGTAACTTCTATATCAACCGTAATATTGTAGGTGCGGTGGTTGGTGTTCAACCATTCGGTGGACACGGATTATCCGGCACAGGACCAAAAGCCGGCGGTGAGTTCTATTTGCAACGCTTAACTCGTACACCTCGCTATTACAGCCAATTTGGCGATGAAAATACGCTAGGCACAACCAAACCGGTATTAGAAAGTATCACCGGTGAACACAACTCCTTAGCTTATCTGCCTTGTGAAGTGGCGATTCTAAACGGCGACTTAGCTGCAGCAGAAAAAGCGGCAGAAAAACTGATTGCCAAAGGTTTTACCATTTTAGTAGAGCCACAGCATCCATTAGCCGCCAAAGCCAAACCGGGTATTCGTGTTGATACGAAGTTAGGTCACTGTCAAAAAGGTATTTATTTGACCGCACTTGATAAAGCCAAACGCCAATGGCTGGCTGAAAACAGTAAAGCCATTTTCAAATGTTACGACTGGCAAGATACCCAAGATTTACTGCCATTGTATGATGAATTTTCCCGCAGTTATAACACCACTGCGGCAGGTGGAAACACCTCATTAATGTCCTCTCAAGAAGAATAAAAGGAGTGTTTTATGCAAATCTACATCACCTTTGGCCTCTATTTGGCAATTATTTTAGGCATTGGGTTATACGCCTATCGTTCCACCAAAAATTTTGACGATTACATTTTGGGTGGTCGAAAAATGGGAAGTTTTGTGACCGCCATGTCTGCCGGCGCTTCCGACATGTCCGGCTGGCTATTAATGGGGTTACCCGGCGCTATTTTCTTATCAGGCCTTTCCGAAGCATGGATTGCTGTCGGCTTAACCGTTGGTGCCTATTTGAACTATCGCGTTGTGGCAGGACGTTTGCGGATTTTCACTGAGAAATATAGTAATGCGCTGACCTTACCGGAATTTTTTGCACAACGTTTTCCTCGTCAGAAAAAAGCATTAAAAATTATTTCTTCTGGCATTATTCTCTTTTTCTTTACCATTTACTGCGCTTCCGGCGTGGTTGCGGGAGCGAAATTATTCCAAAGCTTATTGGGATTGGAATACTCCACCGCACTTTGGTTAGGGGCATTAGCGACTATTACTTACACCTTTATTGGTGGCTATTTAGCGGTTTCATGGAGTGATACTATCCAAGCCTCATTAATGATTTTCGCCCTGATTCTTGCGCCGGTTATGGTATTGCTCAACATCAGCTGGGATGAAATCACAATGTCTTTGGAAGCTAAATCTACCGTCACCGGCATTCCATACAGCAACTGGCTACACAATGTTTCCGGTATCGGTGTTATCTCTGCATTGGCTTGGGGCTTGGGTTATTTCGGACAACCACACATTCTTGCCCGTTTCATGGCAGCAGACTCTGTCGCCTCTCTCGAAAAAGCCCGTCGAATCGGAATTTCTTGGATGTTCCTCTGCCTTGGTGGTGCCGTTGCAGTGGGCTATTTTGGATTGGCCTATTTCACCACCCAAAATATTGAACTATACAATGCAGAAGCAGTTTTCATTGAGTTAAGTAAAGCAATGTTTAACCCTTGGATTGTCGGCATCGTATTATCCGCGATCTTAGCAGCGGTCATGAGTACCCTGTCCGCCCAATTATTAATGTGCTCTGCCGCAATTACGGAGGATTTCTATAAAGGTTTCTTCCGTAAAGGAGCCTCAAGCCTTGAATTGGTCTGGGTCGGTCGTTTAATGGTATTGTTAATCTCGGTGGTTGCCATCGCTATCGCACAAGATCCAAACTCTAAAGTAATGGGCTTGGTTTCCTATGCATGGGCAGGTTTTGGTGCCGCATTCGGGCCGGTTGTCATTCTGTCTTTATTCAACCGCAATATTAGCTCCAAAGCTGCATTGTGGGGAATGTTATCCGGTGCTATCACCGTGGTTGCCTGGAGTCCATTAATGAAATACTTGGGCTGGGAAGATTTATCTCATCTCTATGAAATCGTCCCAGGTTTCTTGGTATGTTCTTTCATCACCATTACTTCTTCCGTGTTTGCACCTGTGCATCCGAAAGTGATGGAACAATTTGATGAAGCTTTAGCCGAATTTGACTCAAGACGCTAAAAGTGCGGTCATTTTTAAACATAAAATAGGGCGGGGTTTCCGCCCTTATCTTTTTGATTCTCTTCACATTATTCCTATCTAAATCACATTTCTCAATTTATACCCATCCCCACCCCATAACATTTACCTACTATTAGGTAATATATCGCCTTTTTAAATCCGATATAATTAGTCAGGTATTTTACTTAAATCGTAAAATCTCAATGTGTCTGACACAAATTATTAAGTTATCAATATTTCATTTTCTCAAGGAGTGATCAAATGGGACAGTACAAAAAGTTCTGGTACCTGTTAGTCGCCGTATTAATAGGGGCATTCTCTATTCTCGGTTACTACGGATTTGAAATCTACCGTGAAGCGCCACCGATTCCAAAACAATATGTGACGGAAAAAGGCGAACCGGTGATTACACATGACGATATTTTACACGGGCAAACCGCATGGCAAACCACCGGTGGTATGCAGTTGGGTTCTGTTTGGGGCCATGGTGCCTACCAAGCACCGGACTGGACCGCTGACTGGTTACATCGTGAGTTAACCAACTGGTTAGATATTGTTGCAAATCAAGAGTACGGTAAAAACTTTGCCGACTTAAATGATGACCAACAAACCCTCTTAAAAAGCCGTTTAACTAAAGAATATCGCGGCAGTAAAGTTGACGAAAACGGCACTGTTGTGCTTTCCGCTAATCGTCTAGCCGCCATGGATAAAACGGCGCAATACTATATTTCTTTATATGGTGATGATCCTGCGAGCAAAGTAACGCGTGAACACTTCGCCATGAAAGACAATACGTTGCCAAGCTTGGAAGCGCGTAAAGATTTAGCGAAATTCTTCTTCTGGACAGCATGGACTGCCTCTGCAGAACGTCCTAATACCCATGCGACGTACACCAACAACTGGCCGCATGAGCCGTTAATCAATAACGTGCCAACACCGGAAAACGTCATTTGGTCTATCGCGAGCGTTGTTTTCCTTATTGCCGGTATCGGTTTTGTGGTGTGGATTTGGTCATTTAAACGTCGTGAAGATGAAAAAGATCCTGTTGCACCGGAAGTTGACCCGTTAACCAAATTGCAATTAACGCCATCACAAAAAGCCTTAGGTAAATATTTATTTACCGTACTTGCGCTTTTCTTCGTGCAAGTGAATTTAGGTGCCGTTGTTGCACACTACACGGTTGAAGGTCAGGAATTCTATGGTTTAGATATTTCTCAATATCTTCCATACTCCTTGGTGCGTACTTGGCATATTCAAGCAGCATTATTCTGGATCGCCATGGCATTCTTGGCCGGTGGTTTATTCCTTGCGCCGATTATCAACGGTGGTAAAGATCCGAAATACCAAAAACTTGGTGTAGATATTCTCTTCTGGGCGTTAGTCGTCTTGGTTGTTGGCTCCTTCACCGGTAGCTATTTGGCCATCGCGCACATCATCCCTGAAGAATGGAGCTTCTTATTCGGTCACCAAGGTTATGAATTCATCGACCTAGGTCGTTTCTGGCAAGCAGTGAAATTCGCAGGTATCTTGTTCTGGTTAGTGTTAATGCTACGCGGCACCGTGAATGCATTCAAACAACCGGGTGACAAAAACCTACTTGCCTTGTTCTTCGCTTCTGTTATCGCTATCGGCTTATTCTATGGTCCGGCATTATTCTACGGCGAACACACACACTTATCCGTAATGGAATACTGGCGTTGGTGGGTAGTTCACCTTTGGGTAGAAGGCTTCTTTGAAGTATTCTCCGTGGCGGCACTCTCTTTCATCTTCGTAAGTTTAGGTTTAGTTTCTCGCCGAACAGCAACTGTGGCAACCATCACCGAAGCGGCATTGTTCTTAATCGGTGGTATTCCGGGAACCTTCCACCACTTATACTTCGCCGGTGCGACAACGCCAATTATCGCTGTAGGTGCCTCCTTCTCCGCACTTGAAGTTGTACCATTAGTGCTACTTGGCCACGAAGCGTGGGAACACTGGGCAATGAAACAAAAAGCGCCGTGGATGGAACGCTTAAAATGGCCTATCTACTGCTTCGTTGCTGTTGCCTTCTGGAATATGTTGGGTGCGGGTGTATTCGGTTTCTTAATCAATCCACCAATTTCTCTCTACTATATCCAAGGGTTAAACACCACCGCAGTACACGCCCACGCGGCATTGTTCGGGGTATATGGTTTCTTGGCATTAGGTTTCGTATTCTTAATCGCACGTTACTTACGTCCAAATACACCATTCAACGACAAATTGATGAAATGGGGCTTCTGGTTGCTTAACGGCGGTTTGATCTTAATGATCGTCTCCAGCCTATTGCCAATCGGTATCATCCAAGGTTACGCAAGTATCTCTGAAGGCTTATGGTATGCTCGTAGCGAAGACTTCATGCAACAACCGTTATTCGACACCTTACGTTGGGTTCGTTTAGTGGGTGACGTTGTATTCATCTTTGGTGCGCTTGCTTTCTTCTGGCAAATTTTCACCATGGTTTTCTTCAAACCAAAACATGTTGCCAATTAAGTAAATTGAGCAAAAAACAAAGCTGCTAATTTTAAATTAACAGCTTTTCATATAAAGACATACAAAAATAGGGCGGAATTTCCGCCCTATTTTGTTTTCTTATTTTAACGTCACCAGCCAACAATTATGAATTTGCTTATTGCGTTCAAAATCCAACGGCAAGGTTTTATGAGAAATTTCCACCGCACTTAAGCCTAATTCTTCCAACTTCGCAAAATCCATTTTGAAACCGCGTTTGTTGTTAGAAAACACGATGGTGCCGTTCGGGCGCAGAATACGTTTTAAATTCGTCATTAACTTAATATGATCCCGTTGCACGTCCCAACTGTCTTCCATGCGTTTGGAGTTAGAAAATGTCGGTGGGTCAACAAAAATCAAATCAAACTGACGATCGCATTTTTCTAACCATTGCAGGCAATCCGCTTGAATCAGTTTGTGCTGTTTACCTTCAATGTCGTTCAACAACAAATTCTGTTCTGCCCAGTTGAGATAGGTATTTGACATATCCACGGTCGTGGTAGATTTTGCCTTACCCAACGCTGCATGCACCGTTGCCGAACCGGTGTAAGCAAACAAATTGAGGAAATCTTTGCCTTGCGCCATTTCGCCGAGCATTTTACGGGTTAGACGGTGATCCAAAAACAAGCCGGTATCCAAATAATCTGTTAAGTTCACCCACAACTTCGCGCCGTATTCGTTTACATAAAAATACTCGCCTTTGTTCGCTAATTTTTCATATTGATTGGTGCCTTTTTGTTTTTGACGCACTTTTAAAATCAACTTATTGGTTTCAATGCCGGTAACGTTCAACGTAGCATTCACCGCATCCAACAAACGTTGGCGCGCTTTATTTTCATTAATATTTTTCGGCGCGGCATATTCCTGCACCACAATGTGATCGGCATAACGATCCACCGCCAAATTGTATTCAGGCAAATCCGCATCATATAAACGATAAGCGTCTAGCCTCTGCTGCTTCGCCCATTTCTCAATTTTCTTGATATTTTTTTGCAGACGATTCGCAAAATCCACCGCGACGTCAGAAGACACCGAAGAAGTGTGGTCAAATTCTAGGGCGTTTTCTACCGCACTTTGCTCTGCGCGTTCGGCTATTTGATAATTTTTCTGTACACAATCTAACGGGCCATTTTTCGCTTTAAACTGACGGTGAGAACGTAAACGCAAGCAATCTAATAGACTTGGTTCACCGCTAAAAATGGACGCATTCCAGCCGGCAAATTGTTGTTTTAAGCGTTGCCCAAACACAGAATATAAGGCAATCAGCGCCGGCGTTGTGCCTAAACGTTCGCCGTACGGCGGGTTACAAATCACCGTGCCTGCTACGTTCGGACTTGGATTTTTTATCGCCGCCACATCGCCCTGTTGCCATTGCATCAAATGCGCCACGCCCGCATTTTTAGCGTTTTGTTTAGCTTTTTGCAACACACGATGATCCAAATCGAAGCCATAAAAGTGCGGTGAGTTTTCACGTTGTTTTTCGTCTTCCGCCAAGGCTAAAGCCTCTTCCTTCACCTTTTCCCACGCTGCCTGATTATGCCCCTGCCAAAAATCAAAGCCCCAATGCAGACGATATAATTGCGGTGCGATTTGTGCTTCCATTTGTGCCGCTTCAATCAATAGCGTACCGGAGCCACACATCGGATCCACCAACGGCGTGCCTCTTTGCCAACCGGAACGCAACACAATCGCAGCTGCCAAGGTTTCACGCAATGGCGCTTTGCCGGTGTCTTCGCGATAACCGCGCATGTGCAACGCATCGCCGCTTAAATCAAGCGACAGCACCACGTCATCACGATTCAAATACGCATGAATACGAATATCCGGTTGCTCTTTGTCCACGTTTGGGCGAGTGCGACCATGGCGTTCAAAATAATCCACAATTCCGTCTTTCACACGCATTGCGCCGAATTGGGTATGACGAATCTCTTGGTTCGTACCGTTAAAATCTACGAAAAAATGGACTTTTTCATCAAAATAATCCAACCAATTCACGCCCACCACAGCAGAATATAAATCCAAATCGCTAAAGACTTTCGCTTGCACGATAGGCAATAAAATGCGTGAACTCAAACGGCTCCAAAGCAAAGTGCGATACAAGGTTTCATCATCCGCCCAATAATGCACGCCGCCTTGCGCGACTTTGGCATCCTGCGCGCCTAACTCGGTCAATTCGGATTTTAAAAGCTCTTCAAACCCACGGGCTGTGGTGGCAAAAAGTTGTTTCATAAGGTCTCAATGGTTGGTAAAAATTGGCGGGGATTATAGCAGTTTTAAGCGACTCAGTGCGTTGAAGTGCGGTGGATTCAAATAAAAAATAAAGGGGATAAAAAAATCCCCTTTAAAAAATGGCCGCACTTTTCAACAATTAATAACCTTCAACCTGCAAGTTCGGTAAAAAAGAGGCCTGTTGAATGCGTTTTACACGGGTTTCAATATGCCCGTCAGCATGTAAATCTATTTCGCGCCAGCCGGGCTGAGCAACATCCAGTGCAAAAGTGTTGCTGTCCGCTTTAAATTGAATACAGGTGGAAGGCGTTGCCATCACTTGATAGCCGAGCCATTCACTATCCACTTGTTGGTGAATGTGTCCGTATAGTAAGGCTTTGACATGCTTAAATGGCGCTAATACTTCAGCCAATTCATTGGCATTGCGCAAGTTATGTTGATCCAACCAAGCAGAACCGGTGGAAAGAAGATGATGATGCAATACCACTAAAGAATAGCGTTCTGGGTGTTCCTGCAATTTTAGCTTTAACCAATCCAGTTCTTCCGCTTCTAATTGCCCGTGTGGCACGCCTTGCACTTGGCTGTCCAAAAGCAAAATTTGCCACTTATCCCCTAACAAAATATGCTTTTTCGCACTGACGGTCTCTTCCTTTAGAATTTCAAACATTTTCGGCTGAAAATCATGATTTCCGGGGATCCAAAACACCATTTTGTTATTGAGCGCTTTCACTTCTTGACGAAAACGCAAATAGCCTTCATCACTATTATCCTGTACTAAATCGCCCGTTGCTAACACAAGATCATAGTCGTATTGCTGTTGTTGAATTTCACTTAAAACTTGGGAAAAACTTGCTTGCGTATTGATGCCCAACAACTCACCGTTAGTGTCTTTAAAAAGATGCGGATCCGTAATTTGAATTATACGGAACACGTCTTGTTGGGTGTTATATTGATAGGTATTTAACAAAGTAAACTCCTACTGCTTAATATTAAACTTAGTCTAAATTACCTATGTCGTCAGATAATAAAATGCTTACAGCCACTGATCTTTCAATTTTCGGTAATTTAACTCTAGCCATTGTAATCCGATTACCGCAATGCCATTATCAATCTTACCCTCACAAAGCCATTGATATGCTGTTTCCCTACTCACGACATGAACACGAATATCTTCATTCTCTTCTGCTAAACCGTGTAATCCGCCGACTGTGGTGCTATCCACTTTACCGACAAAAACGTGAATACGCTCAAGCACACCACCGGGGCTATCCCATACGCTCAAACAATGTTGCATATGAGAAATCTTCGCGCCGGCTTCTTCTTCACTTTCCCGTAACGCCACAGATTCCGGGGTTTCACCTTCCTCCACCATGCCGGCAATAAGTTCTAAAAGCCAAGGTGATTGAGTTGATGTCGGATCATAAGCCCCGATACGCACCTGCTCTACCAACACCACGTTATCTAACACCGGGTCGTAGGCAACCATAGCAGAGGCAGCGCCTTTGATGAGCAGTTCACGGGTCACCGTGCCGCTCCAACCGCCGGCAAAAAGTTTATGTTTGAATTGAACTTTATTTAGCTTAAAAAAACCTTGATAAATCGTTTCATTCTTCAAAATTTCAATATCTTTTTGAGTAAACTGCTGAAACTGATACATCTTTATCTCCCTAAATTACAGCCAGCGAGTAGGATACTTTCATTCAGTACAAAAAAAAATGTAATTCTTTGTAAAATTTCTAGATTTTTGAAGTAGCTCACAAAAGTCTAAGAGAAGAAAAGAGATGTGATAGAAATGTAACAACACATAAATCAAAAAAAAGTGCGGTAGGTTTTTAACATATTTTTCACTACTGAAAAGTTCACTAAAAACACACCGCACTTTTTAATCAATCTATACAAAATACTGTTCAAAAATTTGAGGCAAATGCTGCTGTAATGTCGCCTTACCACCAATTTCCTCCTTTTCCCATGCCTGCAACAACACCTCAGCGGAAAAAAGTTGTTTTG
Organism: Aggregatibacter sp.; assembly: GCF_057314075.1. Lineage (NCBI taxonomy): Bacteria > Pseudomonadati > Pseudomonadota > Gammaproteobacteria > Pasteurellales > Pasteurellaceae > Aggregatibacter > Aggregatibacter sp. Next base: position 260,332 of record NZ_DBHLAR010000005.1, read on the forward strand.
CTTTCTCCGCCAATGGCATGTAACTAATATGCCAAGGCTCACGCCCGATTTTTTTCTCTGCCGGCATTTGCATAAAAGGCAAATTAAAATCAAAGTGCGGTAGGTTTTCGATGAGAAATTCACTCAATTCGAAGAAATAACCACCTTTTTCATATTCCCAAGGCTCAAGCTGTAAGGATTGACCTTGAGGCAAAAGATCAGGATCGAAAATATCAATTTCCGTGCCCCAATGATGACGGCTTGCCCCCGGTAGCGCTGACCAGCGTAAAATTGCTTGCGATTTTTGCCAATCATCCAATCGGCTCAAATCTAACGCATTGCCTGCATCATCGTGCACTTTACGTTCACCGTTAAATTTGCCGTTCCAAATAAGTTGTTGGCGCGCAAAATCACGAAAACTACTCGCAGGCTGTAAATTAAAGCCATTTTTGACCGCACTTTGTTGCAGCCCTTGAAAGGCTTTTGCCGCTTCCGCCTGCAAAAAATGATGAGGCGAATACGGTGTTGGCAAATTCACCAAATGTTCCCGCGATTTGCCGGTCAACATGTCAGGGGTTAATTTCATCTTATTTATCCAATAAATTGACTAACATTTGATGATAAATCTGACCGCACTTGGCAAGATCCTCTACGCTCACACACTCATTGACTTTATGAATAGTCGTATTAAGCGGCCCAAATTCCACCACTTCAGCTCCCATTAGCGCAATAAAACGACCGTCAGAGGTGCCGCCACCGGTTTCCGCTTGTGGCGTAATGCCTGTGGTTCGTTCGATAGCGGCAGTTAGCGCATCTAATAATTTACCCGGTTTGGTTAAAAACGGTTTGCCGGAAAGATTCCACTCAATGCGGTATTTTAATCCATGTTTTTCCAGCATTTCAGTGACTTTCTGTTTGATGATTTCATCGGTAACTTCCGTGCAATAACGCAAATTAAATTGCACGTAAAGCTCGCCCGGAATCACGTTATTGCTGCCCGTACCGGCATGAATATTGGCGATTTGCAAACTGGTCGGTGGGAAAAATTCATTGCCGCTGTCCCATTGATAGGTTGTTAGCTCTTGTAGGAAGGGAGCCGCTTTGTGAATCGGATTTTCTGCTAAATGTGGATATGCCACATGGCCTTGAACGCCTTGAATATAAAGATTGCCTGTAATCGAACCACGACGACCATTTTTGACCACATCGCCCAAGGTTTTCGAACTAGACGGCTCGCCCACCATGCAATACGTGATTTTCTCACCGCGCGCCATTAAAGTTTCTACCACACGTACCGTACCATCTTTCGCTGCCGCCTCCTCATCGGAAGTAATCAACAAGGCAATCGTGCCCGCGTGATTTGGATTGGCTTTCACATATTCTTCCGCTGCCACAATCATCGCGGCTAATGAGCCTTTCATATCGGCGGCACCACGTCCGTAAAGCATGCCATCCACAATCTCGGCAGAAAACGGCGGATAAGTCCATTGGCTTTCATCCCCTGTTGATACCACATCCGTATGCCCGGCAAAGGCAATCACAGGCTCACCAACACCATGCTTTGCCCACAAGTTTAAGGTGTCGTTAAAAGGCATCCATTCAATTTGAAAGCCTAATTTTTCTAAACGTTCGGCAATCAGTTGCTGACAGCCTTCGTCATTCGGGCTGATCGAGGGACGGCGGATAAGCGATTGAGATAATTGAATAATATGGTGTTTCATAGCATTGAGGAAACTGGCAGAATAAGTAAAAGTGCGGTGTAATTTAACAAAATTTCTTTTTTATTTAAATCTTATTGAATAAAAAATGGATAGCTAAGCTATCCATTTTGTTATTTTCACGACATCAAAATTGAACTTGTAATCGCATCCAATATTGACGGCCCGGTTCATTCACCCGCGTGGTTTGCACCCCGGCAGAAGGATCGGCACCTTTGCTGACGAATTCGGCATAGGATTTATCAAAGAGATTATCAATACCGCCCTGTAAGGTCACATATTTGTTAATCTTCCATCCTGCGTTTAAGGACAATGTACCAAATCCGGCTGATGGGCCAATGTCTTGCCCAACAATATTACCTTGCCCTTCGGCATAACGTTTTTGGGCAGAAACCAAGCGCCATAAAAGACCTGCGCTTAAGGTATCGTTATCCCAAGTTAATGCATTTTTCCATTCTAACGGAGGCGTTTGAGCCAGCGGACGATCATCGGTACGGTTTTTACCGTAAGTGTAAGCAAGGCTACTGCCGATTTCCCAGTGTTCGGCAAATTTCCATTTCCCCTCAACCTCACCGCCTAAACGGGTCGCTTTCACATTGCGGGCTGTCGCATTGTTATTTATGCTTTCTAGCATAATAAAATTATGCACATCACTGCCAAAAAACGAGACGGAAAGATCAAAAACATCATTTTTCCAAATTAGTCCCGTATCAATTTGACGGTTCTGTTCTTTATTCAACACTTGGCTTACTCGGCGCTCCCAATAATCCGGCGCACGCTCGGCAACGCCAAGACCGGCATAATATTTAATGCCATTGATTTCTTCTTCCCAACGGAAGAAACCCGCATGTAAATCATAGCTGCGTTTTTTATTTGGATGATTTGCCATTAAGGTATCGTATTCCGCCTTCACTTCATCATAACGATAACCTACTATGAACTTACGGCTATCATTTACCGTCCATGCTCCTTCTGCAAATCCGCCCCATTGGGTGAAGTTTTGTTGCGGCTGATAAGGTTTATGCGTATAGCCTTCACCGCGCATTTCCATGCGAGCAAGGTGTTTGTCGCGCATATAATCAATGCCGGTTTGCAAATTAATATCCGACCAATCAAAGGTCGCTTTTAGGTGTCCTGTGTCTGTTTCACGTTTTGGATTCATTGCTTTTTTGACTTGATTTCCCATCATTCGTAAATAGCGCAGGCTATAAGTATCCATCACATGATCGATCTTGCTTTGACCGTAGCGCAACTCAAGCTCGGTAAACCATGGCGCAATATTACGTTGCACAAAACGCACATTCCATGCATCGCGGTCAAATTTACTGCCGTCCATCATACGATCCGCATAAGCCGCTTCACCTCGGCTACGCTCATAGGTTCCTGTCAGCAATGTATTTTCTGTCGGGGTGAGGCCAAGTTGTAACATTTGGTTACGAAGCTCAAAGGAAGAATGAATGCGATTACCATCGCCATCTTTGTAATTGCCTGCTTCATTATGTGACACACTGGTACGTAAATAACCATATTTGCCACCGGCCATCGCATCAAAATAAGCATCACGACGTTTATTCCCACCAAGGGTTAGGCTGCCGTTTAAATACGTGTTTTGCGTATCAAATTCAGGTTCTTTCCGCACAAAACGCACCGCGCCGGCAACCAACCCCGTCCCTTGTGTCACCGTTTGCGGCCCTTTGGTCACCACCACTTCATCATAAGCCGATGGGAAAATATACGCTGTTGGCGGATCCATTCGGTTGCTACAACCGCCGTGAATAAATTGGTCATCTGCCTGAATACTCAAACGGGAGCCGCCCAATCCCCGAAATAAAGGATCACCTGAACTCCCGCCTTTACGAATCACACTCATATTTGCAACGGATTGCAATAAATCCGCCCCATCACCGGCCGGCAACGGTTGAAGCGTCGTTTTAGGGTTAAGTTTTATCGTATTCGCACTCTTTTGCGACACACCGGTCACAACAATTGGGGCAAGTGAGGTGGTAGATTGAGGCTCTTCCGCAAACGCATTGGATAAAAAGAACGGAAGAGGAAGGAGGGCAAAATAAGATTTGTTATTCATAAGCAATCCTTTGTTTCTTTAATTAACGGGAATGGATTACAAAATCCAAGTATATTAAATATTTCAAACAACCAAGCTACATGAAACATTTATCACATCAATGATTGAGATTGTAACAATACTGTAATGAATCTTATTTTTATTAAGTGCGAAAGGCAAGGTTAAAAGATGACTATTTACTTATGCATTTCTGGTAAACATACTACTGCCAGCACCAATTGAACTATCCCCAAAATAGTACAAGGAAGACCTAATAAAAAATAAGTACCTATAATTGTATCAATAGTGCTATCCCAGTTTAAATCAACAAAATGCAAAGATAATCCGACGATAATAGGGATTAAAAAAGGCATAAAAAATGCCACCAATAAATACCGCCCATAATAGTGACTTGCTTTTTCCCAGGTAACAAAAAGGATAAGTGTTGTCATCACCCCAGGTATAAATGAAATAAGAAAAGAAAGAAAAAATGCCTCTCCAACAAACTCAGAAATAATGACTGCACATAATAATGCAATAAAAAAGCTCCCAATAAAAAAACGTGGTATAGTCTTTTGTAATGCATTATTCATCTTTATATTTCCTTTCAAATAAAATTAATAACTCCAATAAGCAGAAAAAAAACCTCCAGCTTTAATAAAGAATAAGGTTAAGCGGTTACTGTGTGTCCCATATTTTTATAAAACACGCTTGTGCTAACACCAGTTGAGCTACTCCCAATATACAAGCCAAAATACCGTGCGTTAGATAATACTCTACAAGCGTATCAATAGCATCATGCCAACTGTTTAAATAAATCAAATCGAATAATGTGGCCAGGATCGGAATTAAAAAGGGCGGCATCAAAAGTGCCAGTACCAAATACCGCGAATAGTAGCTACTTGCTTTTTTCTGAGTGATGTAAAAAACAAACGTTGTAATCGCACTAGGTATAAATACGATAAAAAAAGTATAAAAAAATACCCATACCACGTCATCTGATGAGCTGCCATCCATTGAAGCAAGAAATAAATCAACGACGACTGCGCATAATAATGCAATAAAAAAACTCCCAATAAAAAAACGTCGTATAGCTTTTTGCTGTTCACTTTTTTGTTCATTATTCATTTTTATATTTCCTTTTAAACAAAATTAATAGCTCTAAGAAGTAGATAAACAAGTAAAAATAAATTCCCTACTTTAATACTACTTAAATGCTGCAATATATTCTTTTTCGTTGAAGCCAATCAATGCCTTACCATCTTGCAAAATAATCGGGCGTTTGATTAACGTCGGATTTTCAGCTAATACGGAAAGTGCGGTAGATTTCGAGAGTGTATTTTTCACATTTTCATCAAGATTACGCCAAGTTGTGCTACGTTTATTGACCAAGTTTTCCCAACCGAATTGTGCTTCGGCTTGCTGTAAAAAAGCGGTATCTAGACCGTCCACTCGATAATCATGGAGTTTATGTTCGATGTTGTGATCCGCAAGCCATTTCAACGCTTTCTTCACGGTGTCACAGTTTTTAATGCCGTAAACGGTAATCATATTTTCACCTCAAAAAAATAAAAAATCCTCAATCTTATTCAGACTGAGGATTTTAACCATTACATTAATCAATCACAAATAGATTAACCCAATAACTTATTGATGCGCTTAATAAACGCCGCCGGATTTTCTAACGAACCGCGCTCTGCAAGCATGGCTTGCTCTAGCAACAATTCTACCCAATCGGCAAATTCCGCTTCATCGGCAATGTCAGCCGCCTTTTTCACCAAGTGATGTTCCGGATTTAATTCAAACGTGTATTTCACTTCCGGTACGGGTTGACCTGCCGCAGCAAAAAGTTTTGCCATTTGCGTGGTCATTTGGTCATTACCGGTAGAAACCACTGCCGGCGTGTCTGTTAAGCGGTGAGTTAAACGTACTTCTTTCACGCGTTCGCCCAGCAAGGTTTTTACGCGCTCAATAAAACTATCAAAGGCTTTGTCTTGTTCTTTTTGCGCTTCGTTTTCTTCTTTGTCCGCCAAATCACCTAAATCCAAATCCGCTTTCGTAATAGTTTGAAGTGCTTTGCCGTCAAACTCGGTTAAGTAACTTAACATCCATTCATCAATACGATCGGAAAGCAATAAGACTTCAATGCCTTTTTTATTGAACAATTCCAAATGCGGGCTATTTTTTGCCGCCACATAGCTGTCTGCCGTAATGTAGTAAATCGCCTTTTGCCCTTCTTTCATACGGGAAACGTAGTCTTCTAATGACACGGTTTGTTCACTACTGTCGTTGTGTGTAGAAGCAAAGCGCAATAATTTCGCAATGGTTTCTTTATTGCCAAAATCTTCTGCCGGGCCTTCTTTTAGCACTAAGCCAAATTCTTTCCAAAACTGCTGATATTTGTCGGCATCCTCTTTCGCCAATTTCTCTAACATTTGCAACGAACGTTTGGTTAACGCTTTGCGCAATGCCGCCGTAGTTTTGTTATCCTGCAAAATTTCACGGGACACATTTAACGGCAAGTCATTGCTATCGATTAAACCACGCATGAAACGCAGATAATTCGGCATGAATTGCTCCGCATCATCCATGATAAACACGCGTTGTACATAGAGTTTCAAGCCGTGTTTATGTTCACGGTTAAATAAATCCCAAGGCGCTTTAGACGGCACATAAAGCAAACTGGTGTACTCTTGGTTGCCTTCCACTTTGTTGTGCGCCCACAATAACGGATCCGCAAAATCATGGCTTAAATGTTTATAAAACTCTTTGTATTCCTCATCGGAAATGTCGTTTTTAGAACGTGTCCAAAGGGCATCCGATTTATTGATTTTTTCCCATTTTTCACCGGTTTCTTTGCCTTCGTCATCATATTCTTTGGTGAGCATTTCCACCGGCAAACCAATATGATCGGAATATTTACCGATAATTTCACGCAAACGCCAATCGTTTAAGAATTCTTTTTCATCTTCGCGTAAATGTAAAATCACGTCAGTGCCACGGGATTTTTTCTCAATATCCGCCACGGAATACTCGCCTTCCCCGGCAGATTCCCAAAGCACGCCTTTATCCGTTGCCTCACCTGCCGCACGGGTTTACACCGTCACTTTATCAGCAACGATAAACGCCGAATAGAAACCCACACCGAATTGACCGATAAGCTGACTATCTTTCGCTTGATCTTGCCCAAGTGCGGTCAAAAATTCTTTTGTTCCGGATTTGGCAATCGTGCCCAAATGATCGATCACTTGTTCACGGGTCATCCCAATCCCGTTATCGCTGATGGTAAGTGTACCTTTATCCGTATCAAAACTAACACGCACACGCAATTCGCCGTCACCTTCATATAAAGCCGGATTAGACAGGGCTTTGAAACGGAGTTTATCCGCCGCATCGGAGGCATTTGAAATCAGCTCGCGCAAGAAAATTTCTTTATTGGAATATAAAGAATGAATCATTAACTGGAGAAGTTGTTTGACTTCCGATTGGAAGCCACGGGTTTCTTGATTTGTACTCATATTCTTCCTACCTATGTTGAATAAATTGAAAACGTTATGGATATAAGTGCGGAAGATGAAATTTCAAGAGCAGGAAAGAAGAAAAGTGCGGTGGAAAATTTATCTGTTTTTCCACCGCACTTTCTTTAGATATTTATTTCGGCAAGGCTGTTGGCTTTATAATTTCACTAGGATAACAACCTAAAATTTTCAGGTAGTTGCTGAATTGTTGTAACTCGTCCAACGCTGCCTGTGTATCAGGATGATGAATATTAGCTTCGATTTCTAAATAAAACATTTCTTCCCAAGGCTTGCCATAAATCGGACGGGACTCCAATTTTGTCATGTTGATATGGTGTTTTTTAAACACCAACAACGCATCCACCAAGGATCCTGCCTGTTGTCCCGTACTCATTAACAACAGCGTTTTTGCATGAATTTGCGGAGAAACATTATGCGGTTCTTTCGCAATGACAATAAAACGGGTGATATTGTTTTCTTGATTGGCTATATTGCGTCTCAGCACTTTTAAACCATATAACTTGCCACCCTCTTCATTGCCCAATGCGGCAATATTCGGTTTATTCAACCCGGCAATCAATTGCATGGCGTGAGAGCTACTTTCACAATATTCAATATGCACGCGTTCTAAGCCATGAATAAATTGACTACATTGCTGAATCACTTGCGGATGACTATATAGCGTATCAATTTTACTTAAATCATCCTGATCATTCACCAAAACGCAGTGTTGAATAGGGTAAGCCAATTCACCTATTAGAAACAAATCGGTGTGCTGCAATAGGTCATAAACTTCGTTTATGGCACCGGATGTCGTATTTTCTAATGGAAGAACCCCATAATCGGCTTCACCATTTTGTACTTTAGCAAAAACCTCATCAAAACTGGCACAACTTATTTCCACTAATTCTTCTTGGTATCGAGTGGCATAATTACGCGCGGCCAAATGAGAATAAGACCCTCGCTTGCCTAAAAATGCAATGTGAATATTCCGTTCTCGCTGTTCATTCAATTTTTTCTGCAAATAAACTTGTTGCGTCAACACCGAATCTTCAATGATTTTTTGGAAAATTGACGTAATGTATTGCGGTTCAAGTTGATAATTCTCATTTTGGGCAAATTGCACCAACTCTTGTAACAGCTGTTCTTCACGCGCAGCATCACGCAACGGCTTCTGTGTAATTTCTTTACTACGCACCACATCAAACGCTAAGCGATGACGCTCGGAAAGCAGCTTCAACAAACTGCGATCAATTTGGGTAATTTGCTGTCGAATTTCACTTAAATCCAATGACATAAGCTTTCCTTTATTTAAATACTAAGACATCTTTCTCTATTCACATTTAGTGATGTCAATAAAGCCCGTATTCATTCATAAACGACTTAGTTATTCTGAAATGGGCATAGGAAACATTGCTATTTTTAACCGCACTTTAAGCCTGTTATTGATGCATTAGACTCTCAATATTTTCAGGCACTTCCCTACCATCTGCGGAAAATTCCATCAACATGGACGAAATCGTTTCTTTTTTACATTGATAACGTTTAATCAATTTTCCACTCTGATCTTGACGAATATCCAAAGAAACGTTGGTATAGCCTGTTTTATCCGAAGCATCTTCCCTGACCAGAAACCAACGATTATCACCGGATTTAGGAGGAAAATATATTGTACTTTCCGTTGCATAGGGTTGAAGGTAAATATTATCTATTGTTGTTTCAACCACTACAGCATTATCAAGAGATAAACTAAACAACTGACTTTCCGGAACAAAAATGAGTTTTAAATCCTTTCCCTCAAATGTCTTGCAAGTAACGGCATCAAAAATAACATCACTTGCAGCAAAAGTCACATTGGATAAGATTAATAGAAATAGAAAGAAGAATTTTTTCATTTGGTTTTCTCTGTTAGGTTATAGATTATCGGTATTCATTAAATTGAAAGACAAACAAAAACATTTTAATTTCTGACCGCACTTTTTATAAGCCACACTAATAAAATGCCTTTTAAAGGATAAAAAAAAAAGCTATATTTCATTGAAATATAGCTTTTAAGAAAATATTTTTTAAATCAAGATTTGAGCTGGCGCAGCATAACCTTGCGGAATTTGTTGTTTGTCTTCAAAGGTGACAAATTCCCAGGCTTCTTGATTATCTAATACCGCTCTTAACAATTTATTATTCAAACCATGACCTGATTTATATGCTTTGAAATCACCGATTATGTTATAACCACACATATACAAATCACCGATCGCATCTAGCATTTTGTGACGAACCAATTCATCTTTAAAACGTAAACCGTCTTCATTCAAAATGCGGTAATCATCAAGCACAATGGCATTATCCAAGCTACCGCCTAAAGCCAAACCTTGAGACTGAAGATATTCAATATCTTTCATAAAACCAAAGGTTCTGGCACGACTAATTTGCTGTACAAAGGCTTGTGCAGAAAAATCCATCACATAATTACGCACATCTTTGCTAATGGCAGGATGATTAAAATCAATGGTAAAGTTCAAACGGAAACCATTATAAGGGGAAAACTCCGCCCACTTATCACCATCTTCTACGCGTACTTTTTGTTTAATACGAATAAATTTCTTCGGTGCATTTTGCTCTTCAATGCCTGCATCAAGTAATAAATAAATAAACGGACTTGCACTACCATCCATAATTGGAATTTCCGGCGCATCCACTTCAACAATAATATTGTCAATACCTAAACCCGCTAACGCCGCGTTTAGATGCTCAACAGTTGAAATACGTACACCTTCTTCGTTCACTAAGCAAGTACAAAGCATGGTATCACGCACCGAATTTGCATTAGCAGGAAATGTCACCGGTGGGTTTAAATCAGTACGGCAATAAACAACGCCGGTATTTGGCATTGCTGGGCGTAGAATCAATGTCACTTTGTTACCGCTGTGTAATCCTACACCTGTTACTTTTATGCTTTGTTTTAATGTTCTTTGCTTAATCATAATCTGTCTCTTAACGTATTGTTACACAACAAACAACCTTCTTTATTTGTCGTTGTTACGCATAAATCCTTGAACGTTAAATAAATTCGTATCTTTCAAGCGTTCAGTAATTGGAGTATCCAAATCATCTCTACGATGATTTTGAACATTCTGTTGATGATTTTCATCTTGCGGATGTTGACTATAACTTTGCGGACGAGTTCCTAAACCACCAAAAGAAGTATTTACCGGTTGAAGTCCTGATTGTGAATTTTGTGCAACTTGTGGACGAGGTGAAATTTGAATTTCAGGTGCATCAGGCTCACCAATACCGGTTGCTACAATAGTTACGCGAATTTCATCAACCATGTCCGGTACAAGTGTCGTACCAATAACAACCGTCGCCTCTTCAGATGCAAATGCTTTAACAGTATCACCAACCGCGTAAAACTCAGATAATCCTAAATCCATTCCGGCAGTAATATTGACTAACACACCTTTTGCGCCGGACAAATCAACGCGTTCTAATAAATCACTTTTCACAGCGATCTTAGCTGCATCTTCTGCACGACCTTCCCCAGGCGCACTTTTAGCGGACCCAAAACCAATCATTGCCTGCCCCATCTCCGACATGACAGTTCGCACGTCAGCAAAGTCAACGTTAATTAATCCCGGAGAAGTAATCATATCTGAGATACCGGTAACGGAATTACGTAGAACATCATTTGCAGCAGAAAATGCTTGCATGAGTGTCGCGTTCTTAGGCATAACCTTGGCTAACTGCTCATTCGGAATAATAATCAAGGAGTCTACATGTTTTGATAATTCTTTAATTCCCATTTCAGCGAACATCATTCGTTTTTTACCTTCAAAGGAAAACGGTTTTGTTACAACTGCAACAGTAAGAATACCTAATTCTTTTGCAATTTGCGCGACAATTGGTGCAGCCCCTGTACCAGTACCGCCGCCCATTCCGGCAGCGATAAACACCATATCGGCACCTTCTAGCATCTTACGAATAGCATCCTGGTCATCTTCTGCCGCTTTACGTCCAACATTAGGGTTTGCACCGGCCCCTAGACCTTTCGTCGTTTCTGCTCCAATCTGAACTGTTTGCTGGGCTTGGCTTTTACGAAGAGCTTGGGCATCAGTATTTACTGAATAAAATTCAATCTTGCCATGTTCATCCGTATTTATAATGGATTCATCAATTAGAGTACCGCCAACTTCTTTTTCTAAAATACTGGCAACCATATGGTTAATAGCATTACCGCCACCACCACCGACACCAACAACTTTAATCAGCGCGCCATTCATTTCACCAAGATCGTACTCTACTGGCTCAAACATAATTATCTATTCTCCGTTAATGCCGACATATTATCAGCATAAATTAAAGCCCAAATTTTTCATATTGTAGATGAAAAATCAAAATTATCAAAATTCTGACCGCACTTTATTAAAGATTTTTTTCAGCACATTACCGCAGGAATTTAGGAAATTACTTCCTGAGTTTTCTTCATGAATGAACCCATCATCTTCATTGCTATGTTCATACTGAAGCAAACCAATAACAGTTGAATATTGAGGTTTATTCACATAATCCGTTAAACCTGCAATGTTTAAAGGACTACCTATTCTTACTTGATGATTAGAACCAAAAACCTCTTCTGCACATTCTTTTAAATCTTCAATTTGAGCGCCACCACCAGTAATAACAATACCCGCAATAAGCTCACATTTCATATTTTTAGACTCTAAATCAGCTTTTAAACGTAACCATTCGTTTTTGACTAACCCAAGTAATTCTTTGTAACGAGCTGATGTTACAAACGACAATTGTTCTTTTGTTAATACGCGAGGGCCACGACCGCCAATACCGGAGACTTCAATTCTCTTATCTGCATGATATTTTGGAGGCATTAATGCACTACCGTGGTTAACTTTGATACTTTCCGCTTCCATTCTAGAAGCTGCACAAGCATAGGCAATATCATCGGTAACGCGATTTCCGGCGTAAGGAATCACCTTACTAAAACGCAAAGCTCCATTGATATACACCATGATATCCATCGTACCTGCACCAAAATCAACTAAACAAACCCCTAAATCCTTTTCATCCTCTGTTAATACGGAATAACTTGAAGCCAAACCGGAGAATACTATTTTATCGACTTTTAATTTACAGCGTTCTACCGCTTTTTTCAGGTTATTCAACCAATCCTGGTGACAAGCAATTAAATGAGTTTGTGCTTTCAAACGAACACCTTGTAACCCCAACGGATTTTTAATATTTATTTGTTTATCAACAGCAAACTCTTGCGGAATAATATGAAGCAAAGACAAGCCTTCCGGCATTTTTACCGAACTTGCCGTATGGATCGCAGAATCAATTTCATCTTGAGTTACTTCGCCTTCAGCGATAGGCACAAAACCATTCTCATTAAGACTCTGAATATGTTCTCCGGTAATAGCTAGCGTCACGCTCATGATACGACAGTCAGCAACTGATTCTGCAGCTTCAATCGCACGCTGGATAGAAGTGACCACCGCATTTAAATCAGTAATGCTTCCTTTATCTATCCCCTTTGAAGGACAGCTGCCGACCCCAAGGACATTTACCACACCGTCAGGCAATACTTCACCAACGACTGCAACAACTTTAGAAGTGCCTACTTCTAAACCAACAATGGTCTTTGATTCCACAATTTTAGACATATTCTAACTTCACACTTAATAATTAATTTAAATCAACCATACCCACTGTAGCACCGGAGGCATAACGCAAATCGACATAGGAGATTTTCTTATTTTCAGGCACTTCAATTTGCGGGTAAATCGTAACAAAACGATCCAGTTTTGTTTTCCATTCACCACGTCCTAACTTCAGCACCACATCATTATCCAGCACGATTTGCCAAGCACCGCGAGCATCAATGGCTACCGCCTTAAGCGTTAAACCTTTCTGTTTTAAATCGGCATAAATTCTATTCCAAGCGTCCAATACTTTTTCACTTTGAAAATCAGGTCCGGCTAAACGAGGTAAATGAGTTTCTTTTAATTTACTCATTGGTAATTGAAAAACCTCACCATCCTTGGACAAAAAGTCGCTTTCATTCCAAATGGCAATCGGTTTATATTCCGTTACCCAAATACTCAATCTGTTCGGCCACATTTTGCGAACAACCGCCCCTTTTACCCAAGGCATTGTTTCAATTTGTTCACGAATGACATCAATATCTTGACCAAAAAAACCTTTTAAATCGCCCATTTTTAACAAAGCATCTCGCACATCTGCATCTGTCGTGAAGTTGGGGGAACCAATCAAAGCAAAAGCACTGATAGGCTTACTATCTAATTTTTCTAGGAAATTTTGCCAATTTGAATAAGAATAGAACACTATGCCAACGCATAATAGCACAAGTAATAATTTAATTTGCACAAAAACTTTGGGTTTTGGCTCACCATATCTTATATTTTGTGTAGTTTTGCGTTTTAGTAAATTCATTCCACACTCAACTCTAAAATTTTCTCAACCAACTGTTCAAAAGAATAACCGACCGTTGCGGCTGATTTTGGGAACAAACTATGGCTCGTCATACCAGGATTCGTGTTCACCTCTACTAAACGGAACTTTCCTTCCGCATCTGCCATCACATCAATACGGCTCCAACCGCGACACCCCACCACATCATAAGCCTGCTTCACCAAACGGCGTAATTCCTGCTCACGCGCTTCAGTTAAGCCAGCCGGACAAAAATACTGCGTATTATCAGAAATATATTTCGCCTCATAATCATAGAACTCACCTTCCGGCACGATTTTTATGGAAGGTAACACTTCACCATCCAACACCGGTACAGTGAATTCATCGCCGGCAAGCCATTCTTCGATAAGTACGGTGCGATCAAATTTAAGCGCAAAATCCACCGCACTTTCCAATTCTTCCATCGTTTTCACTTTGGTTAACCCTACGCTCGAGCCTTCCAAAGAGGGCTTTACCATCAACGGCAAGCCTAATTTTTTGACCACTACCTCAGGGTTTAAGGTTGCTCGATTTTCCACTGTCACGATTTCCATCTCAGCGACAGGCAGACCAAAGGCTTTCCATAACATTTTCGTGCGCATTTTATCCATGGTCAGCGCAGACGCCATCACGCCGCAACCGGTGTAAGGAATACCGATTTGCTCCAACAACCCTTGCATCGTGCCGTCTTCACCACCGCGACCATGTAAAATATTAAACACCCGATCAAAGCCTTGTTCTTTTAGTGTTGCCACCGGAAAAGTTTTCGGATCAATCGGGTGAGCATCATACCCTTGTTTACGCAACGCGTTTAATACGGCTGTTCCTGAATTTAAAGACACCTCACGTTCGGCTGAGGTTCCGCCCAATAATACGGCAATTTTTTCTTGTTTTAAGGTTTTACTCATCTCGCTATCCACTTATTCTTTTGTCCAACATTCGACTAACTGGCGTGAAAGCTTGCTCACGCTGCCTGCACCTTGCGCCAAAATTAAATCGCCATTTTGAATAATTTGATCAAGCACGTCTCCTAATTGTGTCGTATCAGACACCAAAATCGGATCCACTTTGCCAAGATTGCGAATGGAACGACATAATGCTTTACTATCTGCCCCCACAATCGGCGCCTCGCCGGCGGGATACACATCCAACATAATCAAGGCATCGACTTGAGACAATACTTGCACAAAATCATCAAATAAATCACGGGTGCGGGAATAGCGGTGCGGTTGGAAAATCATCACAATCCGCTTATTTTCCCAGCCCTGGCGTGCGGCTTGAATGGTGACGCCCACTTCGGTCGGATGATGACCATAATCGTCCACCAGCATCACTTTACCGTTCGGACGAATAAATTGCCCTAACTGATCAAAACGACGCCCTGCCCCTTGGAAATCGGCTAACGCGGCTAAAATCGCTTCGTTTTTGATGCCTTCCTCTTTAGCTACCGCCAACGCAGCCGTCGCATTTAAAGCATTATGGCGTCCCGGCACATTCAGTAACACATCAATACGTTCACCGTTCGGGCAAATCACCGTGTAATGACCTTGGAAACCGGTTTGTTGATAATCCTCAATGCGATAATCGGCATTCTCACTGAAACCGTAAGTAATCACCTGACGCCCAACTTGTGGCACTAAACTCATTAAATCGGCATCATCGGCACATAACACGGCGAGACCATAAAACGGCAAATTATGTAAGAAATTCACATAGGTTTGCTTCATTTCATCAAAATCACCGTGATAGGTATCCATGTGATCCGGCTCAACGTTGGTCACGATAGAAATCATTGGCTGCAAATGCAAGAAAGAGGCATCGCTTTCATCAGCCTCGGCAATCAAATAACGGCTACGCCCTAAATGCGCATTTGTCCCGGCAGATTTCACCAAACCGCCATTAACAAAAGTCGGATCCAAACCTGCTTCTGCATAAATCATAGAAACCATCGCGGTGGTCGTCGTTTTACCGTGCGTACCCGCCACGGCAATACCATGACGAAAACGCATTAATTCCGCCAACATTTGCGCGCGTTGAATCACCGGAATGCGTGCTTCTTTTGCCGCCACCACTTCAGGGTTATCATTACGAATCGCGGAAGAAATCACCACCACGCTGGCACCGGTAATATTTTCTGCTTTGTGTCCAATAAAAACTTTGGCGCCGGCACAAGTTAAACGCTGAGTTACCGCACTTTCAGCAATATCCGAGCCGGAAATATGATATCCCTCATTCAATAAAATTTCGGCAATACCACACATCCCTGCGCCACCGATACCGATAAAATGAATTTGTTTCACTCGGCGCATTTCCGGAATGATGTTTCTAATCTGTTGATGATAGTTATCCATGAATCTGTCCTTTTTACTCGGCCGCGTAAAACAGTTAAAAAAACGACCGCACTTTTAATTTAATTTGCCACGTCTTCAATCACGTCAGCGACCCGCTTAGCCGCTAATGGTGTTGCCTTACTTTTTGCCTTTAACGCCATGGTTAATAATGTTTCACGCTCTGCTAACAGCAGAGTTAACGCGTTTAAGAGACACTCTTCGGTAAATTCCGGTTGCTCAATGATCAGCGCCGCCCCTGCATCCGCTAAATATTTGGCATTCAAAAATTGCTGACGGTCTTTATGTTGGAAAGGCACGAAAATAGCAGGTACACCAACTGCCGCCAATTCGCACACCGTCAATGCGCCCGAGCGACAAATCACAATGTCCGCCCAAGCATAAGCCTCTGCCATGTCATCAATAAATTCAGTCGCCACGCCATTTTTGTTTGCCTGATAAATTTCCTCAATACCAGCTAAATTGCCCTTGCCTACTTGGTGACGCACATAAATCTCCAAACCTTGGGCGCTGAGTTTCTCTGCGACCTTTGGCACAGTTTGATTTAACACGCGCGCCCCTTGGCTACCACCGACGACTAAAATACGCAAAGTTTTATCACGCTTTGCAAAACGCACTTCCGGTGATTCGGTTTGGAATAAATCACGGCGTACCGGATTTCCCACCACTTCGGCATGAGGAAAGGCATTTGGGAAGGCTTGCAACACCCGTGCCGCAATTTTGGATAACCAATGATTGGTTAACCCCGCAATGGCATTTTGTTCATGCAATACTATCGGCACGCCGCAAAGTTTTGCCGCAATACCGCCTGGGCCCGAAACATAGCCACCCATGCCTAATACCGCATTAGGTTGGTATTGTTGAATAATCTTACGCGCCTGACACACCGCGCGCAAAATAGCAAAAGGCGCCAATAATAAACTCTTGATGCCCTTGCCGCGTAAACCTGAAATTTGGATAAATTCAATGGGAATGCCATGTTTTGGTACTAATTGGGCTTCCATACGATCTTTGGTGCCCAGCCAGCAAATTTCCCAACCTTGCTGTTGTAATTCTTGTGCAACGGCAATGGCAGGAAAAACATGTCCGCCTGTTCCACCTGCCATCACTAATAATTTTTTACCCATATCTTTTCTCTAAAAACACTCAAAAAATCGACCGCACTTTGGTTCTTAGTCATCCCGCAATCTTGCTTGGCCACCGCGCATGAGGCGATTTTCGTGGTCAATGCGCAATAATATGCCGACAGTCACCGACATAATGATAATACTCGAACCACCGTAACTGATAAGCGGGAAGGTTAAGCCTTTCGTTGGTAACATCCCGAGTGCCATACCGAGGTTTACAAAACCTTGGAAGAAAATCCAAAAGCTAATACCGAAAGCCAAAAAGCCTTTAAAACGTTGCTCTAATATTAGGGATTCTCGTCCTATTTTCATGGCGCGGAAAACCAATAAACCAAGCAAAATAATAATCACTAAAATACCAAAAAAGCCAAATTCTTCACCCACAATAGCCATAACAAAGTCTGTGTGAGCTTCCGGTAAATATTCTAGTTTTAGTACGGAATTGCCTAACCCTTCACCAAAAAATCCACCTCGGCCGAATGCCATTAACGAGTTGGATAATTGGAAACCGGTACCGTAAGGATCTTTGAAGGGGTCCATAAAGCCGGTGATACGTTTCAGACGATAAGCAGAAGAAAGTACCAACCACACGAACATCAATGCAGCAAAACCAAATAAGAG
Source organism: Aggregatibacter sp. (assembly GCF_057314075.1). NCBI lineage: Bacteria > Pseudomonadati > Pseudomonadota > Gammaproteobacteria > Pasteurellales > Pasteurellaceae > Aggregatibacter > Aggregatibacter sp. The sequence continues at coordinate 278,194 of NZ_DBHLAR010000005.1, forward strand.
AAGGAATTGTCCAAATTTTGCACCAATAATAAATAACAACCCAAAGGTAATCACAAATAAAACAACGGTACTACCTAAATCCGGCTGCATCAATAAGAAACAACCTAACAATCCCATAACCAAAAATGGTTTGACCGCACTTAACTTACGACTACGCACTTCATCATAACGACGAGTAAAATAACTGGCCAGGAAACAAGTTAAGGCTAACTTAGCAAATTCTGCAGGCTGGAAATTAAATAAAACCATGGGGATCCAACGACGGGCACCATTCACCTCTCGTCCAATTCCTGGAATCATCACAAGGAAAAGCAAAACCAGCGCAATGCCAAATAACCTAACATGCCATTTTTCCCACTTATTCATGGAAATTTGTAAAGTGGCATAACAGGTTGCACAGGAAAGAAAAATATAAATCATATCTCGCTTGGCAAAATAAAACGGATCGTCGTGTAAACGTGTTCCTACCGGAATGGAAGCGGAAGACACTGCCAGTAAACCGATAAGCAATAGCACGAGATACAACCACAATAATGCGCGATCATATAACAAGCTTGCCGGCGTAATCGTCGTTGTTTGTTGCCAAGTTGTTTTCAGTTTAGCCCAAAATTCCATGAATAAAATCCGTCTTTAACTTAAACGAGCTAAACGCGTGAATTCCTCACCGCGTGCTTCAAAACACGGAAATTGATCCAAACTGGCACACGCCGGTGATAACAACACCATGTCGCCTGCTTGTAATTGCGGACGAATTGCCGCGATAGCTTGTTCCATGGTGTCGAATAAACGACTTTGTGAGGTAAGATCTGCTAACGCTTTGCCATCACGGCCAAAGCAATAACAATAAATATGCGGCTGATTGATTAAGGTTGCCAGCGTTGAGAAATCGGCGCCTTTGCCATCGCCACCGAGCAATAAATAGAGTTTCCCGGCGACCTGTAAACCGGTTAATGCAGCAACCGTACTACCGACATTGGTTGCTTTTGAATCATTGATCCAACGCACCCCATTCGCCATATGCGCCACTTGGAAACGATGTTCCAAGCCACCGAACTCGCGAAGTGCGGTCTGAATTCCTAGCAAATTAATGCCGGCAGCTTGTGCCAAGGCAATCGCGGCTAAAGCATTCATGTAATTATGGCGGCCGGTTAATTTCATTTCATCACAGGCTAAAATCACCTCATCACGCGCCATTAAATAGGTTTTCCGGTTTTCATTTTTCAGCCAATAATCCGCATGATGTTCCGCAAAACTCACTTGTTTTTCCGGGTGTTGGGTGGTTGGCTGGGTGAGCGGGTCTTCTCCGTTAACCACGGCTGTTTGGCAATTGTCGTAAATTTTTAATTTCGCCTGGCGATAATCCTGTAAATCTACGTAACGATTCATATGATCTTCAGTCACGTTTAACACCGTTGCCGCCACAGTTTTTAGTGAATAGGTGGTTTCTAACTGGAAGCTGGAAAGCTCCAAAACGTAAATATCATGTGATTGATTTAAGAGAGAAAGGGCAGGAATGCCAATATTCCCGCCCATGCCAACGCTCAAACCGGCGGCTTTTGCCATTTCGGCGACCAATGTGGTCACAGTACTTTTTCCATTAGAACCGGTAATGGCCACAATCGGTTTATCCGCTTCGCGACAAAATAATTCAATGTCACCGACGACTTCGACACCGGCTTGAAGTGCGGTCTGAATTTCGGGTGTTTTTACCGCAAGCCCCGGGCTAATCACGATCAAATCGCTTTCTAAGAGCCATTGCTGGTTTAAACTGCCGGTATGCAGAGGAATGGTTTTATCAAGTTGATCTGCGCCCGCCGGTGCATTGCGCGTATCCATGACACGAACTTCCGCGTGCTTAGCGCGCAGAAAATCAACACAGGATAACCCGGTTTTACCCAGTCCGATAACCGTGACTTTTTTATCTTGATATTGCATGAAATTCTCTCTCAAAAATGACCGCGCTTTTGGGGCTGATTAACGTAGTTTTAAGGTCACTAAACCAATTAATACCAGCATTAAGGAAATGATCCAGAAACGCACAATAACACGCGGCTCCGGCCAGCCTTTTTTCTCGAAATGATGATGAATCGGTGCCATCAGGAAAATGCGTTGTTTGTTACGTAATTTGTAAGAACCCACTTGTAAAATCACGGACAGCGTTTCCATGACGAACACGCCGCCCATGATCAGTAATAGAAATTCTTGGCGAACTAAGACGGCAATCACCCCTAACGCGCCACCCAACGCTAATGAGCCGACATCGCCCATAAACACTTGTGCCGGATAAGTGTTAAACCACAAGAAGCCAAGACCGGCGCCCACAATGGCAGTACAGAATACCACTAATTCAGCACTAAATTTAATGTACGGAATGTGTAAATATTCAGCGAAGTTAATGTTCCCGGTTGCCCATGCAACTAATGCAAATGCACCGGCGACCATGACGGTCGGCACAATCGCTAGACCATCTAACCCATCCGTTAAATTCACGGCATTACTGGAACCGACAATCACAAAATAAGCTAATACAATATAGAAAATGCCTAGTTGAGGCATCACCGTTTTAAAGAACGGCACGACAAGGCGTGTCGCATCGGTATCTTGGCCCATGGCATACATACCAAACACGGCCACCAATGCTACCACAGACAGCCAAAAATATTTCCAACGCGCCACTAAGCCATCTGTGCTTTTACGGGTAATTTTGCGGTAGTCGTCCACAAAGCCGACAGCGCCGTAGCCGAATAAAACGAACAAGCTAAACCAAACATATGGGTTTCTTAAATCCGCCCATAATAATGTACTCACGCCAATGGCGAAGAGAATCATGACACCGCCCATGGTCGGTGTCCCTTTTTTGGCGAAGTGACTTTCAGGACCGTCATTGCGCACGACTTGACCAAACTTTAATAATTGCAAGCGACGAATAACCTTCGGGCCGATCCATAAGGACAATAAAAGTGCCGTGAGTAAGGCTAAAATAGCACGCACGGTAATGTAGGAAATAACATGGAAATCAGAATTGTATTTGGTGAGAAACTCAGCAATCCAAACTAACATAAAAAATTATCCTTTAATAAATCGATCACGTCTTCCATTTTCATACTGCGTGATCCCTTCACCAAAACAACGACTTTTTGTTGTGTTAATTGTTGTTTAATGATTGGTGTTAAATAAGCGACAAGTTCTTTTTTATCGGTAAAATGACGCCCCAAATTGACCGCACTTATGGCGGCACTGTCACGTCCAAATGAAATCACCAAATCCAATTTGGCAGCGCGGGCGAACTCGCCCACGTCTTGATGACAAAGCGGTGTATTATCGCCTAATTCTGCCATATCACCAACAACAAAGACGCGAAATGCCGAATATTTTTGCAACACAGAAATCGCTGATTTCATGGAGCCTACGTTCGCATTATAGCTATCATCGAGGAGCAAAAGATTTTTACAAGGGACAATCGGGAACAAACGCCCTTTCACCAACGATGGCGTTTCCAACCCTTTTTTGACCTGCGCTAGCGTCGCACCTACATTCATTGCCAGCGCCGTCGCGGCTAAGGCATTAGATACGTTATGTTCGCCTAAATATGGTGAGTGAATCTGCACATTGCCTTGTGGCGTGTGTAAGACGAAAGCCGCCCCTTGTTCGGAAAATACAATGTTTTCAGCATAATAATCGGCTTGCGGATCATCGTAAGCAAAATATTGCACCGCATGATCACCAATATCTGTCTGCCATTTTTGTGAATAGTTATGTGCCTTGTTAATAATAGCAACGCCATGATGGGTTAATCCGCGGAAAATTTCACCTTTGGCGGTGGCAACGCCCTCAAGTGAACCAAAACCTTCCAAATGGGCTGCCATGACATTATTGACTAACGCCACATCGGGCTGCGCCAAGGCGGTGGTATAGGCGATTTCACCAATATGATTGGCGCCAAGTTCAATCACTGCAAATTTATGTTTTTCAGTTAAACGTAATAACGTTAGCGGAACACCGATGTCGTTATTAAAATTGCCTTGGGTAAATAAAACGTCATCAAAATCCACCGCACTTTGTTGCAAGATAGCCGCCGTCATTTCTTTTACCGTGGTTTTGCCCGAAGACCCCGTCATCGCCACCACTTTCGGATTGATTTTTTCACGCAACCACTTGGCAAGCTGCCCTAAGGCAAGACGGCTGTCTTTCACAATTAATTGGGCAATATTGCCGTCTATTGGATGTTCAACTACGGCGGCAACACAACCTTGTTCAGCCGCTTTCATAACGTAGTCATGTGCATCAAAATTTTCGCCTTTCAACGCAAAAAACAACCCTTTGTTGACGGCTTTACGGCTGTCTGTACTCACGTTTTCAACAGTCACGTTGCCATCACCGATAAGTTGTGCCTCTAAAATGGAGGCGATTTGAGAGAGAGATAATGTAATCATAGTTTTCGTTACTGAGATAAATAATGGCGGGCAACTTCCTGATCGGAAAAATGATGCTTCGTTTTGCCAATAATTTGATAGTCTTCATGCCCTTTGCCGGCAATTAAAATTACGTCATTTTCCACCGCACTTTGAATCGCAGTGGCAATGGCCTCTTCCCGTTGGTGTATCACTTGCACGGCTTGCGGATGCATAAACCCTTTTAAAATATCCGCCATAATTTGCGTATGATCTTCGGTACGCGGATTATCATCCGTCGCAATCACCTTATCCGCCAACTGTTCGGCAATTTTCGCCATCAGCGGACGTTTACCACTATCACGATCGCCACCGCAGCCGAAAATACACCAAAGCTTACCATGACAATGTAACCGTGCTGCCTGTAAGGCTTTCTCCAACGCATCCGGTGTATGGGCGTAATCCACGATCACGGTCGGTTTATGGGGAGCGTGCAACATTTCCATTCGCCCGCATACGCCGGTTAATTGATGTGCACTACGAAGGAGTTCGGCTAAGTCATAACCAAGCGCTAACAAGGTTGCCATGACCAACAATAAATTACTGACGTTAAATGCGCCAATAAGCGCGCTTTGTAACTCGCCATTGCCCCAAGATGATTCAAATTGAATACTGGCACCTTTGTGATTAAAGGTGACGTTTACCGCTTTCAACCATTTGGCTTGTTGTGGCACAAAATCTGCGTTGCTACTGACCGCAACGGCTTCCGGCATCTCGGCTAACCAGGCTGCCCCAACCGAATCATCCGCATCAATGATGTGGTGGCGAACATCCAATTCGCTGAATAAACGTTTTTTCGCCGCGGCATAATTTTCCATCGTGTGATGGTAATCCAGATGATCGCGACTTAAATTCGTGAACACCGCGGCACTGAAATGTACCGCCTCTACACGATGTTGTACCAAACCGTGAGAGGACACTTCAATCGCCGCAAAATCTGCGCCTTGTGCCACAAACTCCGCCAGTGATGCTTGAATTTCTATGGCGGATCCTGTGGTATTGGTTGCTTCTTTAACTCGACCATATAGTCCATTACCAATAGTGCCCATTACGGCGCTGGTATGGCCTAAAATCTGTGTCCACTGTGCCAAGAGTTGCGCGGTTGTCGTTTTGCCGTTGGTACCGGTTACCCCAATCAACGTTAAACGCTTGGAAGGCTGTCCATAAAACACATCCGCAAGATGGGATAAATGTTCGCTTAAACGGTAAAACGCAATGACTGGAACCTGTTGCTCGTAGCGCACCTGAAGATGTTGCGCCTCAGAATCAGCCTCAAAAATGACCGCACTTGCGCCATTTTGCAACGCTTGCGGAATATATTGACGACCATCGGTTTGATGTCCTTTAATTGCAACAAAAAGACAGCCGGCCTTTGCAGTTCGACTGTCTAATGTCATTTCGGTGAGATTCACATTTTCTGCTATGTGAATCCCGAGAAGATGAGTTAATCGATACATAATGTTTTCTCAATGAATGAGTGAAAAACGCTTTATTTACGCACCGCACTTTATGTTGAATTTAGTTGACTTCACTTGATTTTTTACTATTCAAACGAACAGTGCGTTTCGTTGTTTTATCTGTTTCAATGCCATCCGGCGGTACATTGTTGCTACGCAACGCATAGCTCATGATGCTGGAAAATACCGGGGCGGAAATTGCCCCACCATAGTACTGCCCCGCTTTCGGATCATTAATCAACACCACCAAAGCATAACGTGGGTCGGTAATTGGTGCGATACCTGCGGTATAAGCCACATATTTATCTACATAGCGACCATTTTCCAATTTCTTCGCCGTACCGGTTTTGATGCCGACACGATAGCCTTCGACCATCGCACGGCCATTTTTAATTGCGACTTTTTCCATCATGTTGACGACTTCGCGTGTGATTTTTTCAGAGAAAACACGATGACCAATTACCGGCGGATCGACTTTTGTAATAGATAGTGGGCGATAAATACCAAAGCTACCTAAAGTGACATAAGCACGAGCAATTTGTAATGGCGTTGCATTCAAACCATAACCATAGGCTACGTTAGCACGCTCAATATCAGACCAACGAGCACGGTTAGCATTCAACAAACCGGATTGTTCGCCAATCAAACCTAAATCTGTCGGCTTACCTAAACCGGCATTTTGATAGGTTTCCATTAAAGCACTCGGTGGCATACGTAACGCTAAACGGCTCACACCGCGGTTACTGGAGTTTTCTAAAATTCCATCTAAACTTAACTGATCACGCGGTGCCACATCTTTGACTTCATGGCCGTTCAAGATTAACGGGCCGGTATTAATAATTTCATCACGACGCACTACGCCACGTTGAAGTGCGGTTAAAACCACGAACGGTTTTACCGTTGATCCCGGCTCAAAGGTATCAGTAATCGCGCGGTTACGCATTAACTCGGATTTAACTCCCACACGATTATTTGGGTTATAAGAAGGGGCATTCGCCATTGCTAAAACTTCACCGGTGCGCACATCCACCAACACCGCCGTACCGGATTCGGCTTTATTCTCGGCGACCGCTTTCTTAATTTCGCGATAAACCATGGATTGTAATTTTTCATCAATGCTCAAGGTCACGTCTTGCGCATCATATTTCTTCACATCGGAAATATTTTCAACAATGTTACCGAATCTATCTTTACGATATGTCATGGAACCGGATTTACCCACCAACATGGAATCGAAGCTTTTTTCAATGCCCTCAATACCTGTGCCATCAATATTGGTATAACCAATCAAATGGGCGGTTTCTTCCACGCGAGGATAAAAGCGGCGCGCTTCCATTTTTAGAATAATGCCGGTAATTTTTAGCTCTTTAACATACTGTGCAAGCGTTGGTGAAATTTGACGAGATAAATAGACAAAACGGGATTTCGGATCTTTTTCAACGCGTTTAACCAAATTGCTATAAGAAATCCCTAACGCTTCCGCCAATTTTTGCCAACGTTCTTTGTCTTTTAACGAATTTTCATCAAAAATAAATTTTGGATCCGCTACCACAGAATACATCGGCACACTCACCGATAACAGTTGACCATTACGGTCTAAAATAGAACCACGCACAAATTGAATTTCTTGTGTGCGTAGAGAACGTTTATCTGCCTCCCCCATCAAAGAGTCAGCATTGATGATTTGCATATAAGCCGCTTGCGCAACCAATGCCATCAAGCCGAAGAAAACACTGGTTAACGCCCACAAATAACGCCCTTTTAAGAAACTTTTTTCATAAACCATTTTAGGTTTATTCGGTTTTACCGAAGAAGTATTTTGTGCCGATGGTTTAGGGTTATTCTTTTTCGCTTGTATCGGCTTAATTGATTTATTAAATTTAACCATATTTGTGATTTCCGCGTTTATTCAAGAATAACAACTTCTTGTTCTGGGGTTGCTCGTTGCATGCCGAATTGCTTAGCAATAGCTTCTATACGTGTATTATCGCTGAGGGTTGCTTCTTCTAATCTTAAATTAAGATATTCATTTTCAAGCGCTTGATATTGTAGAATCAAATCTCCTTTCTCTGCCACTAATCCACGCGTTTGATGAGTAAGCCAAACCGTCCCTAATGCACTTAATGTAATCGCTAGTAATAAAATCAATACCAATTTATTTGACGTAAATAAATCTTCAAGAATAATGTTTCGCAAAGGGAATCTATCGTTATTTTCTAACATTAACTTAATCTCTCCGCAATTCTTAACACAGCGCTACGTGCTCTTGGGTTTTTGGTAATTTCCTCATCACTTGGCATAATTGCTTTGCCAATCACTTTTAAGGTTTGATTACGTTGAATTTGGTCTTCACGTAATGGTAAACCTTTCGGAATATCATCGCCTTGGCTTTGCTTACGCATAAAATGTTTCACCATGCGATCTTCCAATGAATGGAAACTGATAATCGATAAACGCCCTCCCGGCGCTAACACAGTTAATGCTGACTGCAAGACCTTTTCTAGCTCATCTAACTCTGAATTAATAAAAATACGGATCGCCTGAAAACTTCGAGTAGCAGGATGTTTATGTTTATCTTTAAATGGCACAGTCTGTGCAATTAATTCAGCGAGTTGTAACGTACGCGTTAAATATTTACCGCCATTTTGCACCGCACTTTTATTGTAATTCACGATGGCTGAGGCAATTTTCTTTGCAAATCGCTCTTCACCAAACGTTTTTAAGACCCACGCCAAATCTTGTTCAGAAACATGTTGTAACCATTCCGCTGCGGACATGCCTTTGCTATCATCCATTCGCATATCTAATGGACCATCTTTCATAAAACTAAAACCGCGCTCAGCATCATCCAATTGCGGAGATGACACACCAAGATCAAGCAAAATACCGTCAATCTTGCCGACTAAATTTAACTTCTCACAAATAAGTAAAATATCTGAAAATGCGCTGTGTTCGATATGAAATCGTGGATCTTGAATTTTTTGAGCCTCAGCGACGGCTTTAGGATCTCGGTCAATGGCAATTAATCTACCGCTAGCCGATAACTTAGAAAGGATTAATCGGGAATGCCCCCCGCGACCAAACGTACCGTCAATATAAATGCCGTTTTCTTTTAAAGCCAAGCCATCAACGGTTTCATGTAATAAAACCGTCGCATGTTCAGCTGATGAAAACGCATTTAAATGACTCATAAATTATTACCGGTGATATGTAAAAATAAAAATATAATTTAAAGATAAGATAGAGCGGCATAATTGCCGCTTATCTTTTGCTAGTGCCGCTGTTCGGTGAGTTCTACTCTTATAATGACAGCGTTTTTAATTCTTCTGACAGTGCAAAGCTATCTGTTGCACCTAATGCCATGTCTTTTTCAATTTGAGCCTGCCACTCAGCCTCGCTCCAAATTTCAAATTTATTTAATTGTCCAACAAGCATGATGGATTTTTCTAATTTAGCGTGCTGGCGTAAAGGACCACTAATTAAAATTCGTCCAGCACTGTCCAATTCACACTCCGTGGCATAACCCAGCATCACTCGTTGTAAGGTACGTTGTAATGGATCAAAATTAGAAAGCCCGAGCAATTTTTGCTCAATAATTTCCCATTCTTTTAACGGATAAAGCAATAAACAAGGTTGACGAATATCTACGGTACAAACCATTTGCCCCTGGTTCTGTTCCAAAAGCTCGGCACGATAACGGGTAGGAATAGAAATTCTTCCCTTCACATCCAAATTAATCGCTGCCGCACCACGAAACATTTTTTTCACCTTTGTTGTTCTGTTTATTTCAATTCGGGAGTTCAACCCCAAAATTTTCCACAAAAAAACACTTTTTACCACTTTTGATTAATTTTATTATTTGTGTGTATAAGTTGCAAGCAATTTAATGAGATGCATCAGGAAAGTTTTATCTATTTTTAAGTTGAATGTGCATTTAGATATGAAGGAATCATCAGATAAAAAATACCCTGTTAATCTTCATCAACAGGGTATTTTATTTTAGTCTTTACCGCTAAAAGTGCGGTCAATATTTTTTCTATTTCGCAAGGCTATCTACTAAAGATTCTGGGTCAGCTTCATTAGAACGTTTAACTAAAGCGAAGAACAACACGACACAAACAATCGTTGTCGCAAAGCCTAGATAAACTGACAATTGATAATCTAAACCGAAACCGATTTTGTTGTAATACAAGTAGGTTGCACAAACAGTGGTGATAAACCATGCCGGGATAGACGCCACCCAGTGGAATTTATGATAGCGGTATAAATAAGCTGCCGCTGTCCATAACATCACCATTGCCGTCATTTGGTTCGCCCAAGTGAAGTAACGCCATAACACACTGAAGTCAATGGTTGAAACAAAGTAGCCTAATACGAACAATGGCACAGCAATGAACAAACGTTTTGTCAATGAACGTTGATCAATCTTGAAAATCTCCGCTAATTGCAAACGGGCTGCACGGAATGCGGTATCACCAGACGTAATTGGTAATACAACCACGCCTAACACCGCAAAAATTCCTCCTACGAAACCTAAGAAGTGTAATGAACTGTCATATACTACTTTAGACGGGGAGCCTGCGGCGATAGCATCTTGTAACGCTTGCGGGTTCTCATAGAATGCAAGACCAACCATACACCATACTAATGCAATAATACCTTCAGCAATCATCGCACCGTAGAAAATGAAACGACCTTCTTTTTCATTTTCCGCACAACGTGCCATTAACGGAGTTTGTGTTGCGTGGAAACCGGATAATGCGCCACAAGAAATGGTTAAGAACAATAATGGCCAAATCGGCACATCGCCTTTTACTTGGAAGTTTTGTGTAAATTTATCCCAAGTTAAGCCTTGACCATCTGCATCAACAGTACGGAAGAATTCAATAGGGTCTACCGCACTGAAATGCGCAGACACTAAACCGTACACCATACCTACTGACATAAAGAGTAATAACGCACCAAAGAGTGGGTAAATACGGCCGATAATTTTGTCAATTGGTAACAAAGTTGCAAGAATATAGTAAGCAAAAATAATCGCTGTCCATACAGAAACCACTGTAGCTTTATCCATTCCCCAAACAGTCAAACCGCCGGCTTCAACCGCATGGTGAACGGCTTCGGCATCACCTAATTGTAATGCACCTTGAGATGCTCCCATGATATCCATGGTAATTGTACCCATTAATTGCGCCGGGCTTGCAACGAAGACCACGCCAACCAATAAAAGGAGAACAAGAGCCAAAACGTTAATAAAGGCTTTAACCGGACGGCCTAAAAACTTCCCTGCCAAATAAGGCATGGTTGCGCCACCATGACGAATACTTAACATCCCGCAGAAATAGTCATGCACTGCACCGGCAAAAATACACCCAATTACAATCCATAACATAGCGACAGGTCCGTATAACGCACCAAGAATCGGACCAAAAATAGGACCGGTACCTGCAATGTTTAATAATTGGATTAACCAAATTTTAGTTTTAGACATGGGCATATAGTCCACGCCATCATTAAGTTGATAAGCTGGTGTTTGACGTTTAGGATTAATGACAAAGATTTTTTCAATAATTTTGCCATAAATTGCATAACCTAAAATCAACATCAGAATACAGAAAAAGAACCACAACATATGAAAATCCTATGGAAAGAACACATAACGTGTTTGAGTTAATACTTAACTATTACTCCTATATGAGTAAAGTCGCGCTATTTTAGGCCTCCGTCACTATGAAGTAAATAAACGACAATCTATCGATTCAGAATATCTTTGCAAAATGTGATATCAATCACGTTTTTAAATTGAACTAAAAAGTGCGGTATAAATTTCTTGCGTTTTAAACAAAAATCACTACATTGTGCTTTTCTTAAAATTTGATCTCACCGGAGAAGTCATGTTACACCGTTGCCCGGAATGCCGTAAAAAAATCAGCGAAAGTGCAGAATACTGCCCAAACTGCGGTTTTTCCTTTAAACCGGAGAATCTTGAAGCTTACAAGAAAAAACTGGAAGAACGCCGTTTACAGAATGAAGAAATTAATCGCAAGAGCGTAAAGCTACACTTAGTTTGGGGCGCAATTTTTGCGGTGGTCTTGCTCGTAGCAAGCTGGATAACAAACCATGCATAAAAAAATGGGCAATACATTGCCCATTTTTCATTTTATTAATCATTATTTTGCTACTTATTTATCATAAATTTTCTGATATTCACCATTGATTTTCATGGTAGCCAACCATTTATTCCATATAAAAAATCCCAAAGAAATTTGGGATTTAAAAACATTCGAAAAAATAACCGCACTTACTTCTAACTAGGCATATCCAACCGTTCAAAAGCAAGCACTTTGTTTTCCAACTTGCGTAATAACAACGTTGCGATCCCCGTAATTACGAGATAAATACCACCGGCAATGCCATAAATGTTGAGCGCATCATATTCTGTGCCGTAAAGCTGGCGAGCATAGCCCATGATGTCCATGATAGTGATTGTGGAAGCGAGCGCCGTTCCTTTAAACACTAAAATGATCTCATTAGAATATGAAGGTAAAGCGCGTTTTAATGCATATGGAAGTAAAATTTTCAAGGTTTGCAAACGGCTTAGCCCAAGCGCTTCACAACTTTCCCATTGGCCTTTAGAAATTGCTTTCACTGCGCCATGGAATAATTGGGTAGAATAGGCGGCACTATTTAACGCCAATGCTAACGCAGCACAAAACCAAGCATTAGAAAACAGCAGCCACAACGGACTGTCCACAATCCATTGAAATTGCCCTGGCCCTGCATAAATCAGGAAAAACTGTACCAATAAAGGCGTGCCGGTAAATAAAGTAAGATATAAATTGACCGCACTTTTCACCACTTTATTACCGATAGAAAGTAGTATGGTAAATAACAAAGCCAGACTAAAGGCAATCAACAATGACACAACGGTTAATAGCAAGCTGGTAGGAATACCTTGTGCAATCACGCTTAAATATTCTTGAAACATAATTACACTTCCCTTTCAAAACGAGTAAAACGCAGTTCTAATTTACGAATACCGACTTGACTCACTAATGTCACTAAAAGATAAATCAACGCGGCAATACCATACCAAGTGAAAGGTTGGTGTGTATTCGTATTAATCAGCTGTGCTTGACGCATCAGATCATCTACACCAATTAAAGAAATCAACGCCGTGTCTTTCAATAACACCAACCATTGATTACTCAATCCCGGCAATGCATGACGCCACACTTGTGGCATGATAATACGAAGGAACGTGTAGCCTTTACTCAATCCTAATGCTGTTCCAGACTCCCACTGACCTTTAGCAATCGCCTGAATAGCGCCACGGAGTGTTTGTGAAGCATAGGCAGCAAAAATTAAGGACAAAGCGAACACGCCGCAACCGAAAGCACCGAATTCGACGTATTCGCCGGTGAGCAGTTCAACCAATTCGCTAGAACCAAAATAAACCAGCAATACGACCAAAATTTCCGGTAACCCCCGCAATAAAGCAACAAGCACCGCGGTGGGCTTACCAACGAAACGATTAGCTTCCAACACGGCAAATAGCATGCCTAAAAAAAGCCCTAATACTAACGAGCAAACCGCAAGCCCTAAGGTCATCAGGGCCGCGGTCAACATTAAAGAAAAATAATCAGAAAACATAGAATTATTTGGTCATCCATTTATCATAGATTTTTTGATATTCACCATTCGCTTTAATTGCTGCTAAACCTTTATTGAAGCTTTCAGCCAATTCTTTATTCGATTTATTTAGTGCGATACCAAAACCATTACCGAAATATTTTTTGTTATTCACTTTATCGCCGACAAACTGAATGTTATCTTCTTTGGAAATCATATCCGCAAGCACTGCAGTATCACCGAAGATAATATCAATACGTCCATTTTTTAGATCCAGTACCGCATCTTGTAAGCTGGCATAGGATTTCACGCTGTATTGTTTTGTTTCCGCTACTGTATATTGCTGATAGGTCGTCCCATTTTGTACACCAACATTTTTCGCATTTTCTAAAGTAGCTTTGCCTTTTAATGCAACATAGCTGGCTGTGCTATCGTAGTATTGGTCAGAGAATAATACTTGTTTACCACGAGCCTCGGTAATATCCATCGCAGAAATAACAGCATCAAAACGTTTTGATCTTAAATTAGTAATCAAAGAATCAAATGCCTCGCCTTTAAAATGGCAGGTAGCTTGAATTTCTTTACAGATAGCGTTGGCAATATCCACATCAAAACCGATAATTTCACCTTTTTCATTAGTCGACTCAAACGGCGGGTAACTCGGTTCCATAGCAAAAGTTAAATCCTGCGCGTGGGCTGCTACTGCAGAACCTAATAAAATTGCACTTAATAATAATTTTTTCATAATATTCTCCTTCAAGATTAGATATTGTGTGATAAATATTGTTTAAACTGCTCTGTCTGAGGTTTATCAAAACAAGTCTTATCGCCCATTTCGATGATACGCCCCTGTTCCATATAAACCACTTTGGTCGCTACTTTTTTCGCTACATTTACTTCATGAGTAACAATAACTTGCGTAATTCTGGTTTGTTGTAATTCTTCAATAATAGAAACGATCTGAGCCGTAATTTCCGGATCTAATGCAGCCGTTGGTTCGTCAAATAACAATACTTGCGGTTTCATCATTAAAGCTCGTGCAATCGCCACCCGCTGCTGTTGACCGCCGGACAAGTGCAACGGAAATCTCTCAGCAAACTCCTCTAAACGTAAACGTTGCAACAACTCCAAAGCTTGTTGTTTAGCCTCTGGCTCACTTACACCAAGAATTTTCATTGGTGCTTCAATAAGATTCTGTAACACCGTCATATGCGGCCATAAATTATATTGTTGAAACACCATGCCTACATCACGGCGTAACTGACGAAGTTGTTTCGGGTCATTATCTGAAGACAAATCAAACTGATTATTGGCAATACTCAATTTACCCGATTGTGGCACTTCTAATAAATTTAATGTTCGAATCAACGTACTTTTGCCTGCACCACTAGGCCCCAGTAATACCACTACATCACCATCATTGGCGGTTAAGTTAATATTAAATAAGGCTTGATTGGCGCCATAAAAAAAATTCAGATTTTTAACACTAATTGTCATTGTTTACTGCGTCTCTGTATCAATTATCACAAGATTGAAAATATATTATTATTTTATGAATAATTATGCAACATTAGGATATAAAAAATCCCAAAAAAATTTGGGATTTAAAAAACATATGAAAAGGCGACCGCACTTTATTAATTTGCTTTTGCCATTTCAAATTCAATTAACATCATCAAAATATGAATAACTTTAATGTGAATTTCCTGAATGCGATCTGCATAACCAAAATGAGGCACTCGAATTTCTACATCTGCAATTCCTGCCATTTTACCGCCATCTTTACCCGTTAGGGCAATGACTTTCATTCCTTTCGCTTTTGCTGCTTCAATAGCATTAAGCACGTTTTTGGAATTTCCTGAAGTAGACAAACCAAATAAAACATCACCTTTTTGTCCTACCGCTTCCACATAACGCGAAAACACATAATCATAGCCAAAATCATTACTCACGCAGCTTAAATGACTAACATCGGAAATAGCAATTGCCGGGTAGCCAGGGCGATTTTCACGATAACGCCCCGTTAATTCTTCCGCAAAATGCATCGCATCACAATGAGAACCGCCATTACCGCAAGACAGCACTTTACCACCTTGTTTAAAACTCTCTGAAATCAATAATGCTGCTTTTTGGATTAATTTGATATTATTCTCGTCAGCTAAAAATTTATTTAATACATCTGCCGCTTCAGTAAGTTCAGCTTTAATTTTATCAAAGTACATCTGCTTCTCCTTTAAAGTAAAATTCGCTAGATTGTATGAAAAAACACAAGATCTCTCAACGTAAATTAGGTTCTAATTTACAATATTCCGCTTTACTTTATTTTTTCCCACACACCCCAAAAGCAAAAACCCCCAA